>JACZSH010000024.1 GCA_022574315.1 Chloroflexota bacterium
ACAGAAGGAGAGGGGGACACAGGGGGTGAGGTTGGTAAATAATCTCTTAATAAATGCCAGGAGTGAACTCTGGAGAAGAAGAGTCTCTTCGCGTCATTGCGAGGAGGCGTAGCCGACGTGGCAATCTGGGAGGTGTGGGGCTCCTTCCCCACCACACAGATTGCTTCGCCTTCCGACTTCGTCGGAATGGTCTCGCAATGACATTAGAGGAGGCTGAACTCTGAAAGTACTGGTGATAGGCAGCGGAGCCAGGGAGCATACTTTAGTCTGGAAGCTGTCCCAAAGCCCCAGGGTAAAGGAGATTTATGCTGCTCCGGGTAATGCCGGCACCGGTCAAATCGCCCGCAATCTGGAAATAACCCCGATGGATATCGAGGCATTATTAACCGCCGTCGGTGATAACAAAATTGACCTGACCGTAGTCGGCCCGGAAGCACCGCTGGCGGCCGGCATCGTCGACCGGTTTCAGAGCCGGGGTCTGGCTGTTTTCGGCGCCACGAAGGGCGCCGCTCAAATAGAGTCAAGCAAAGTATTCGCCAAGCAACTGATGCGGAAATACGGGCTTCCCGGCGCGCAAAGCGCCAGTTTTTCCGATTACGAGGCGGCAAAGCGTTATCTCCGGCAGCACCGGTTGCCGGTGGTGATTAAAGCCGATGGACTGGCGGCCGGGAAAGGGGTGGTGGTGGCTGATTCGCAGGCAGAAGCCCTGGAAGCGCTGGCTGATTTTATGGAGCGAAAATCGCTCGGCGAGGCCGGCGACCAGGTACTCATCGAAGAACACTTGTCCGGCCAAGAGATGAGCGTCTTCGCCTTCACCGACGCCCGCACGGTAGCCCCGGTGGTCACCGCCTGCGACTACAAGCGAATTTATGACGGCGACCGGGGACCGAATACCGGCGGCATGGGCAGCTACAGTCCGCCTTACTTTCTAAGTCCGGCGCTCAATGAAATGGTCACTGAAAAGATAATGAAACCGGCGGTGAGAGCGTTAGGTGAAGAAAACAATCCATACAAGGGCGTTCTTTACGGCGGCCTGATGATTACCAATTCCGGCCCAAAAGTGCTAGAATTCAATGCCCGGCTCGGCGATCCGGAAACACAGGTGGTGCTGCCCAGGCTGAAAACAGACCTGGTGGATATTATGATGGCGATAGTGCAGGGTAAACTGGAGGAGGTAAACATAGAGTGGAGCGGAAAGGCTTGCGTGGGGGTGGTGATGGCGTCCGCCGGATATCCGGGCAGCTATAAAACCGGCTTCCCCATCAGCGGACTGGACAAACTTGAGACGGACATTCTGGTCTTTCACGCCGGGACAAAGATTGGAGACACCCCGGGACAGGTGGTAACCAGCGGAGGCCGGGTGCTTACCGTGGTGGCTAGCGGCGAAAATATTGCTGAGGCCAGAGATAAAGTATACCGTAATATTTCACTGATTCACTTCGAAGGCAGCTACTACCGCAAGGATATTGCCGAAATAAAAAATAACTGATGAGAGAGATAAAATGCCGCTAGTCGCTATCGTAATGGGTTCAAAATCGGATACCGAGGTAATGAAACCGACTTCCGAAATACTGTCCGGTCTCGGCATCGAGCACGAGGTCAATATTATTTCAGCCCACCGCACCCCGGAGAAAGCCAGGCAGTTCGGCCTGACCGCCCGGGAACGCGGTATCGAAGTCATTATCGCCGCCGCCGGAGCCGCCGCCCACCTGCCCGGTGTCCTGGCCAGCTGGACCACGTTACCGGTTATCGGCGTGCCCCTGCCCGGGAGCGCCCTTCAGGGGGTGGATGCCCTGTATTCCATCGTGCAGATGCCGGGAGGGATACCGGTGGCCTGTGTTGCCGTCGGCAGCGCCGGAGCCAAAAATGCCGCCTACCTGGCGGCGCAAATCCTGGGGCTTAAATACGATCAGATACGTGAGTCATACGAAAAATACCGGCGAGACCTGCAAGGAGACCACTGATGATTGAGCGGTACTCCCGTCCCGCGATGAAGAAAATATGGACCGAGGAGAACAAGTTTAATAAATGGCTTGAGGTGGAAATAGCCGTTTGCGACGCCTGGGCCGAATCAGGTGTTATCCCCAGAGAGGCCATCGCCAAGATTAAACTGGCCAGATGCAATATCAAGCGCATGGACGAGATTCTCCAGGAAACTCATCATGACATGACCGCTTTTCTGGGCGCCGTGTCCGAAAGCCTGGGAGATGAATCGCGCTTTATTCACCTCGGCCTTACTTCCTCCGATGTCATGGACACCGCCCTCAGCCTCCAGATAGTCGAGGCGGCCGGGATATTAACCCAGGATATAAAAGAACTCATTGCCGTGCTGGCGCAGAAAGCCATGGAACACAAATATACGCCGATGATAGGCCGCACCCACGGTATCCATGCCGAACCGATTACTTTCGGGCTCAAGCTGGCGATATGGGTCGAAGAAATGAGACGTAATCTGCACCGGCTCACCGAGGCCCATAAGGGCATCGCCGTCGGCAAAATATCGGGGGCGGTGGGCACTTATGCCACCATACCACCCGAAGTCGAACAGAAAGCGTGCCGCAAGCTGGGACTGACCCCGGCACCGGTGTCAAACCAGGTCTTACAACGCGACCGTCACGCGCAATTCATCACTACGCTGGCCATAATCTCCGGCTCCCTGGAAAAATTCGCCACCGAAATCAGGGGGCTGCAACGTACCGAAGTAGGCGAGGTGGGCGAGCCTTTTGGCAGCACCCAGACCGGCTCATCGGCCATGCCCCACAAGCGCAACCCGGAGCTCTGCGAGCGGGTCACCGGCCTGGCCAGACTGGTGAGGGGCTACGCTTTAACTTCCATGGAAAACATCGCCCTGTGGCACGAGCGTGATATCAGTCATTCCTCGACCGAGCGTATCATATTCCCGGACGCCTGCCTGGTGCTGGACTATACGCTGGGAATTTTTACTAACGTCATGAAAGGGCTGGAAGTTTACCCGCGGAGAATGAAAAAGAATATCGATATGAGCAAAGGTCTGTTTAACTCACAGCGGGTGATGCTGGCCATGATCGACAAGGGTTTAAGTCGTAAAGCCGCCTATGAGCTGGTACAGCGCAACGCGATGCGGGCCTGGAAGGGTAACAAAGAATTCAGCCGCCTGCTGAAAGCCGACCCCGAAGTTACCGCCGTCCTGCCTGCGGAAGAACTGGACTCACTCTTCGATTTACAATACTATCTGCGCAACGTCGACGAGATTTTCGAGCGCGTGGGCTTGACCGCCACCCAGTGGCAGGCACACTGAACTATCGCCCGCCGGGCACTGAATTTATCATTTATCGAATTCAAGGAGGTTAGTGGTGATTGAAAATACTGATTCTACGGTGCTGCTGGATACCGACCTGCCTCTGCCGCTCTTTATCCGGGGGAAAATACGCGACGCCTATGACCTGGGCGACCACCTGCTGATCATCGCCAGCGACCGTCTCTCCGCTTTCGACGTGGTTCTCCCCTGCGGTATTCCCCGGAAAGGCCGGGTGCTTAACCAGCTGTCTGTTTTCTGGTTCGGGCATACCGCCCACATCGTACCCAACCACCTTGTCGAGTCGGTGGATAACGTTCATTGCCTGGATACATATGTGAGCCGGGAAAAGCGCTTTGATTACCCGTCCTATCTCGTCGGGCGTTCCATGGTGGTCAAGAAAGTGGAACGCATCCCGGTGGAATGTGTGGTGCGCGGCTATATCTCCGGTTCCGCCTGGGAAGATTACCAGCGAGCCGGCTCTATCTCCGGACTGCCGGCGCCGGAAGGTTTGCAGGAAAGCCAGGTGCTACCCGAACCGATATTCACCCCGACCACCAAGGCGGATACCGGCCACGACCTTCCGCTCAGTATGGACGAAGTCAGGAAATTGATCGGCGACAGGCTGACCGAAGAGATAAGAGAAAAAAGCCTGGCCGTTTACAATTATGCCCGGGAATACGCCCTGGACAAGGGCATTATCATTGCCGACACAAAAATGGAGTTCGGGCTGGACGGTGACCGGCTTATCCTGATTGACGAACTGCTGACGCCGGATTCGTCACGCTTCTGGGAGGCCTCCCAATATCAGATCGGACAATCTCAGCCCAGCTATGACAAACAACCGGTGCGGGACTGGCTGGTGCAGGCCGGCTGGGATAAAAACCCTCCGGCGCCGATGCTGCCCGACGAGGTAATCGAAGCTACCTCTAAAAGATACCAGCAGGCCTACCAGCGGCTGACCGGCAGCGAGTTGGTCTTAGCCTGAGGTTCATTATTCCAACAGGTCTTTAGTGCTGGGTAATTCCCCGCCAACCCGCGCGTCCAGCCGGGTCGCCGCATCGAGGGTCCTGCCCAGCGCCTTAAAGAGGGCTTCCGCCTTATGATGGTCATTTGACCCGTACGGTATCCTGACGTGCAGGTTAAGTTTGGCTTCGGTGGCAAAAGATTCCAGAAAATGACGGACCAGGTCGGTCGGAAAACCGAACAGGTCGTTATCCTGAAACGTCATCTCCAGCCTGGCGTATCCCCGGCCGCTGATGTCCAGGGCCACCATGGCCAGCGCATCGTCCATGGGAACGGCGGCATCGGCCATGCGGACGATACCTCTTTTTTCCCCCATCGCCTCCACCAGAGCTTTGCCCAGGCAAATGGCCACGTCTTCCACCAGGTGATGCTGGTCATCTCCGGTAGCGGTTAGTTTTATGTCAAATAGTCCGTGTTTCACCATCTGCGATAAGAGGTGGTCGAAGAGTTTTATCCCGGTGTTGATATCCCACTGTCCGCTGCCGTCAATATTGAATTCCAGACTGATATCAGTTTCTTTGGTGGCTCTCTTGACAGTTGCTTTTCGATTATCCATTTTGCTCACTCTCTATCTCACGGAGGGCTTTAATCACGGCCACGGTGTGCTCCGGTTTGCCGACACCGATACGGAGGCTGTTTTTCAGCAGCGGCTGGTCAAAGTAGCGCACCAGGATTCCTTTGGACTGTAGTTTTTGCTGTAAATCACCCGCCTTCCCTTTCAGCACGGCGCAGTAAATAAAATTAGCCCGGGAAGGGAACGGTTTTAGCCAGCTGAATTTGGTCAGCTCCTCAAAAAACTTTTCTCTTTCGGCGATAATCATTCGCACCGTGTTATTCAGGTAGTCGATGTCCTTAAACGACTCCCGGACGGCAATCATGGCCGCGCCGTTAACGCAATACGGCTCTTTTATCCGCATCAGATAGTCGGCTATTTTAGGCGGGAATAAGCCGTAGCCGATCCTCAGTCCGGCCAGGCCCGCCCACTTACTGAAAGTGCGCAGTATCATCAAATTAGGGTAGTCCGGCATCAAGTCAACCACCGTCTCTCCGCCGAACTCACAATACGCTTCGTCGACAAATATCGGAACGCCTGTCTCCAGCAGTTCCACGATATCCTGCCGCGGGGTGATAGTGCCGGTGGGGTTATTGGGTGTGGCCAGTAATATCATCTTGGTCCTAGGGGTGATGGCCGCTTTTACTTTCTTGATATCGACCGCAAAATCCTCATCCCGGAGAACATCGACAAGAGTGCCGCCGGTCAGCGCCATAAAGAACTGGAAAAGGGCAAAGCTGGGGACACAGTTGATTACCTCGTCACCCGGGCCGATAAAAAGCCGCATCGTCAGGTCGATAAGCTGGTCACTCCCGGAGCTGGCCACAATTTGAGCGGCATTAACGCCGGTATATTCCTGAATCTGGCGTCTTATCTCCGTCTGTTCCGGGTCCGGGTAAACGCTCAGGTTCGAATATTCCGCCAGCGCCGCCGTTACCCGGGGAGAGCACCCGTAAGGATTCTCGTTGGCATCCAGTTTGATGATATCCTCCAGGGGCACGGCCACTTTATCTCCCAGGGTCTCCGGTGCCCGGCTGGCGGCATAACCGCTGAAATTAACCAGTTCGCTTCTTATCAGTTTATCCAGTTCCTGAAAGGCCACCAATTTACCTCCTCAATATGTTACCGCCGGTACGGCGGCGATATTTTGTTGTGCTGTGCTCATCGGTTCCTCCAGGATGGATAATTTGTATTTGGTTGAATTCGCTTGTCATGGCGAGCCGGAGGTGAAGCAATCTGTGTGGTGGGGAAGGAGCCCCACACCTCCCAGATTGCCACGTCGGCTACGCCTCCTCGCAATGACATCACCAATCAAAACCGAATAATACCATAATTTGTTTAGTAACTATCATTTTGTACAATTTATCGTCCGGCTGTCAAATAAACGGCCTCACCGGCCGGTCCGGTCAGCCTCAAGACGCTTTTCGATAGCCGCCGCGTGGGCGTCAAGTCCTTCCGCCCGGGCTATCACCGAGGCGGCCCGCCCCAGTTCTTTCAATCCGGCAGCACCGACATTAATCGTGTTGATGAACTTGACAAAATCAGTGACATTCAGCGGTGAGCTGAAACTGGCGGTACCACCGGTGGGCAACACATGGCTTGGCCCGACGACGTAGTCACTTAAAACCACCGTTGCGTCGACGCCGACAATAACACATCCCGCGTTGGTCACTTTGCCGATATGTGAAGCGGCGTCGGCTATCATCAACGACAGGTGCTCCGGCGCGTAAAGGTTGGCTAATTCGATGGCTTCCTCAAGGTCGGCCACCACCACCATCAGGCCGTTATCGTCCAGCGCTTTCCGGATGATATCAGCGCGGGTGAGCGCGGCCAGCTGCGCCTCAATCTGCCGGTTGATATTATCGGCCTGTGCTGGTGAGGTGGTAACGACCACCGCCGAGGCCATGACGTCATGTTCGGCCTGGGCAAGGATATCGGCGGCACAGTATTCCGGATTGGCCGTTTCGTCAGCAATTATCATTATTTCACTCGGCCCCTGAAGGCCATCGATGCCGACAACTCCAAAGACCAGCCTTTTGGCGATAGTAACGAAGATGTTGCCCGGGCCGCAAATCTTGTCCACTTTCGGAATAGAGTCGGTGCCGTAGGCCAGGGCGGCGATGGCCTGCGCGCCGCCGGTACAGAATACCCGGTCGACATCAGCGATATCCGCCGCCACCAGCGTCATCGGCGACACTTTCCCATCGGCGGACGGTGGCGTCACCAGTACCACTTCCCGGACACCGGCTGCTTTAGCCGGCACCGCGGTCATCAGCACCGTCGAGGGATAGGCAGCGGTACCCCCGGGGACGTAAAGACCGACCTTCTCCAGCGGGCGGATTAGCTGCCCGCAGTCCGGAGCGGCCATTTCATGCCACAGGTTGTCCTTCTGGGCGGTGTGAAATGAGGCGATTCTTTCCGCGGCCAGTTTGAAGGCGGCTACCAGTTCCGGGGAAACGGCGTCATAGGCAGCGGCTATTTCCGGCTGGCCGACTTCCAGTGAAGCCAACCTGATGCCGTCAATCTTCAAAGCCAGGTCAAAGAGGGCGGCATCACCTTTTTCCCGTACCTCAGCGATAATCCGCCGCACCGCCGGCTCCGGGTCGTCAACGCCAAACAGCGCCTGTAATCGCTCTTTCATATCGGGAGATACCGGATAAGAGAGGTCCGGTACCCGCCGGGATAAGAGGGGACGGGCGGTGGCCAAGCCTGTTATTATTTTCAATCCGACTCCTGTTTTCAAGGCCTCAACTTGATAAGGAAGCCCTGATTTATTTTTTAATTTATGTCAACCACGGCCTTTTGCAGTGTGGCCACGATAGAAGCTACTTTCTTTCCCTTCCGGGTACCGGGTTTGATGCCGGCATTGCCAATCAGGCAGGCGGTGGATTCGAAGAGAGTCTCGATAATTTTCAGGTTATGCTCGGCGATGGTCTGGCCGGTCTGGGTGTTCTCGATTAACAGGTCGGCGTCTTCGGGGAGAAAGGCCTCGGTGGCGCCCCAGGTAGGCACGATGCGGTAATGGCCGAGGTGGTTATCGCGGGCGAACTTATCGGCGACGTTAACGTACTCCGAAGCTACCCGGAGAGGCGTCTCACGTTCGGCGCAGAGTCGGCGCAGACCAGCGGTATCATCAGCAGGCATTGCCTGGCTGACGACGGCGACGATGCGTACCCGACCGAAGCCGAGATCGATAAGCTCCCGTACCGGACTGGAGGGAAACTGGTTGAGGTGCTCGGTGAGCCAGTCCCGGCCGGTAATGGCGATGTCAAAGTTCCCGTTGGCTACCTGCACGGGCATGTCCTGGGGGCGGATGACTTTCACGGCCACACCGTCAATATCGATAAGCGGTCGCCGGTTTCCCGAAGCGGACGGATAGTCGGCAACGCTGATGCCCGCCCTGCCCAGCAGTTCGACCACCGGTTGCTGCTGATGTCCGTCCGGCAGGGCAAGCCGGACGATATTTTCCGCGGGACTGGCCGGCAGACAGGACACGGTGATTTTCTCACCGGCGGGCGAAGCGTCATTTTCTTTATCCGACAGCCCGGCACAGTGGTCGCAAATTGAAGAGACAATTTTACCCAGATTCTTGGATTCCCAGCTATGCCGGTTGGCGATAAGGAAAGCTCCGTATTCCAGCACTTTACTGACCGGCACCATACCATAGCCATAGATTTCAGCTTCCGAGGCCGCCCGCACCAGGGCCAGGTCAGCGTTTTCCGGCGGGTAAACCTCGGCACCACCCCAGACGGGGAAGACGCTGAACCGGCTGAAACGCCGTTGCAAGGCAAAGGATTCGGACAGGTTGGGGTACTCGCTGACAATGCTCACCAAACGGTCGGGGCCGGGTGTTGCCTGCGTGGCAGAGGCGGTTTCCGGGCAAGCCACCATATAGAGGCTGCCACCGGCATAGCCCAGGGCGCTGATTTTTACCAGCGCACTGCTGGGATACCCGGCGAGCAGCTCTTCAATCCAGTCCAGGCCGCAGATGCCCAGGTCGTAGTTGCCGACGGCTACCTGAATGGGAATATCTTTTTCATGGAACACCTTGGCCCCGAGCCGGGGGAACTTGCCTGACTTTATATGGTAAAAACGGGACTTCGAGTCGTAGCCGTCAAGCTCCCAGCCCGCTTCACGGAGCAGGGTGGACGTTTTATCGAGGAGCCGTCCCTTGGGCAGGGCTATTTTCAGGTTACTTATTTTTATCACCACCTGTTATTTTTGTATTGGAGGAGATAGGGGCTCTATCCTCCGGGCTAGCTTTCCCGGATAGTTTTCAAGACCTCTTCGACGGTCGGTACTTCAATCTCAGCGGATTTCACTTTATCGGTCAGCAGAAAGGGGCGGTCAGCATTTCGGACAAGGAGAGTCCAACGCAAGTCCGCCGATTTTCCGGCACCCAGGTCAAGCTCGGCGACATACCCTGCCCGGCGAAGCCGTCCGGCGGCGGTAAAAGCCGCCTTTATCACGTCGTCGCTTTCGGCACGCACCATTATTCTGGGCACCTGGGAAAGAGAGTCAAATTCCGTCCCGAGCAAGCCGAGCAGACGGTCGACGTAGAGCGCAAAGCCGGAGGCGGGCACGTCCCCGCCACCCATGGCGGGGATAAGGTCGTCGTACCTGCCGCCACCGCCAATCTTTTCTTTGCCGACATAGAACTGGAAGATGACGCCGGTGTAGTACTCAAACCCGGCACCGGAAGCGATATCCACCTGATATTTACAGCCGAGATCCTCAAGGATATCGACAATTTTAATA
Source organism: Chloroflexota bacterium (assembly GCA_022574315.1). Taxonomy (GTDB): domain Bacteria; phylum Chloroflexota; class Dehalococcoidia; order Dehalococcoidales; family RBG-16-60-22; genus JACZSH01. Next base: position 9,612 of record JACZSH010000024.1, read on the forward strand.
AAATCGTCGAGGTAAGGCACCAGTCCCGGCAGACCTGGCGAAGACAGCGCCCTGAGGTTCTTCAGGAAGCCGGAGGACCTTCCCTTCAGGTTAAGCAGGGGCAGCAGAATATTTTCCAGCTCCGGTCTTTTCGATTCCATGCCGGTCAGTACCTGCGAGTTACCGTCCAGAACCTGGTCAAAGACGCGTGACTGTTCTTCGGAACTCAGGTCGAGGCTGGCCAGAAGCTCCTTAATCAGTCCGGCATGCGACAGCCTCAAGCGGACGCCACCCAGTCCCAGTTTCTGTAAAGTTTCCAGGGCAAGCAGCACCAGGTGGGCGTCAGCCAGCGGCGAACCGAGGCCGATAAGCTCGGTACCACACTGCCATCTTTCGCGGGTCTTTTTTCCGGTCTCTTCAAAGATAAAGGTATTTGCCACGTAGAAAAGGCGTGCCAGGCCTTTTTCTGCCAGACTATCAATATACATCCGGGCAATGGGGATAGTACCGTCAGGACGGAGCACTACCCTTTCGCCGCTCCAGCCATCCCAATCGAGGAAAGAGTAAACTTTGCCCAGCATGCTGGGAGTCAGCGTACCCGCCGAAGTAAAGAGGTGCAGGTATTCAATGGTGGGGGTCCGGACCTCACGAAAACCCCAGCCGAGACAGCTATCCCGAAAAGTCTCTTCAATATGACGGAACCGGTTCATCTCGTCCGGAGATAAGTCCCGGGTCCCTTTACATCTTTGTATTCTCATCGGCCACCTTTCCTAAACGCTCGTAAATTGTACACCAATTCGACCCTTATCTTCAATATGAAGAGCGACCTGCGTACGGTGCGGATATCAGGCCGGCGGCGAAACGTGGTTCAAGAGGGCCGTTTGACAATCCTGATACCCTATAGTAGTATAGGGTATCTCTGTTGAGATAACGCCGGGGTAGCTATTTAACTTATGTTAAAAGTATAGTATATTATATACAGCCGGGAAAAGGGCACCGGCTCTTGCCGGGGAAGAGGTAGGTATGTTAAGAGTGATGCGTCTGATGCTGGTACTGGCCAGCCTGCTGCTGGCCAGCACGTTTGTGGTGGAAGCTCAGACAGAACGAAGCAGAATCGATGTGCTCACGGTCAAAGGCACCATAAACCCGGTGCTGGTCGACTATATCGCGCGGGGTATCGACGATGCCGCGTTCGAGGGGGCGCAGGCGGTAATCATCCAGATGGATACGCCGGGCGGCCTGGACACGTCGATGCGGGATATTATCCAGAGCATCGTCAACTCCCGAATCCCGGTGATAGTCTATGTCTCCCCGGCGGGAGCCAGGGCGGCCTCCGCGGGGGCTTACATTACCCTTTCCGCCCACGTGGCGGTGATGGCGCCCAATACGGCCATCGGCGCGGCGACGCCGGTGAGCATGGGCGGCGAGATGTCAGACGAAATGAAGGCTAAAATCACCAACGACGCCATCGCCTACATCAAGGACCTGGCTAACTCGCACGGGCGCAACGCGGACTGGGCGGAAAGAGCCGTCCGTGAAGGAGTCTCGGCGACGTCAGAGGAGGCACTGGAGTTGAACGTCGTCGACATGATTGCGCCTGACCTCGACACGCTTATCGCCGATTTGGACGGCCGGGAAGTGACCCTGCTCGACGGCAGCGTGGTGACACTACGCACCAGCGGCGTGCCGATTAACGAGGTCATGATGAAGACGATAGAGAGATTCCTTTACGCTATCGCCGACCCGAATATCGCTTTCCTGTTACTGAGTATCGCTTCCCTGGGGATAATGATAGAAATCTTTAACCCGGGTCTAATCTTCCCGGGGATAGTGGGCGCCATCTCGGGGATACTGGCTTTTTACGCGCTGGGACAGCTACCGGTAAATATCGCCGGGGTGTTGCTTATCGTCCTGGCCTTCGGTTTATTTATCGGAGAGGTGCTGACGACGTCGTTCGGTCTTTTCACGGTGGGCGGGGTTACTTCGCTGGTAATCGGTGCGCTTATCCTGTTTCAGGGGGCAGACCCGGCGGTATTCAGAGTTGACCCGTGGCTGATAGGGACGATGACCATACTCATCACCCTTCTCTTTGTCTTTGTGGTCACCCGGGTGATATGGGCGCACCGCAAAAGGGCGACGACCGGGAAGGAAGAAATTATCGGCCGGAGAGCCGTCGTCAGGGAGACGATTAATCCGGAAGGAACTGTTTTCTTCAAGGGCGAACTCTGGTCGGCCGTTTCCGATTCAGGCCCGATTGAAGCCGGGGAAGAAGTGACCGTAACCGCAATCGATGGCCTGATACTGCAAGTAATTAAAAATGTGTAAGGGGGACAATCAGATGAGATTAACTGTTCAAGGAGGCCTGCCTTGATTGAACCAAATTCCGACTGGCTGCGCATTTTTCAGATAAATCCCGACTGGTTTCGCATTAGCCCGTGGACGGTTATTATCACCATCATTATCCTGGTAGCGTTTATCGCGATGGCGGTCTATTACAGCATTCGCGCCCACCGCCGGAAGGTTGGCGCGGGCAAAGAGGAGCTAATCGGGCGGACCGCCGAAGCCAGTACCGCCATTGAACCGCGGGGTACGGTTTTTATCGAGGGAGAACGGTGGGCGGCAATATCAAATGAAGGACGGATAGAGGCAGGGGAGGAGGTGATTATTACCAAAGTCGAAGGCTTGAAGCTACACGTAGCCAAGAAAAAATAAGGAAGGAGGTAGTCAAATGAATCCAATTGTAATCGGGGTTATCGTAGTGCTGCTGCTCCTGATTCTGCCGATGTCGATAAAAATCGTCACCGAATTTGAGCGAGGAGTAATTTTCCGCCTGGGACGGCTGGTGGGGGCGAGAGGGCCCGGACTGTTCCTGATTATACCGTTTATCGACCGGATGGTGAAAGTAGACCTGCGGGTGGTGACGATGGATGTGCCGTCGCAGGAGGTTATCACCAAGGACAACGTGACGTTGAGAGTCAACGCGGTGGTCTATTTCCGGGTGGTTGACCCGGAGTCATCGGTGGTGAAAGTGCTCGACCACATCAGGGCTACTTCGCAGATTTCACAGACGACACTGCGAAACGTGCTTGGTCAGTCAGAACTCGATACCCTGCTGTCGAATAGGGAGCAAATCAACCAGCAACTGCAGAAGATTATCGATGAGCACACCGACCCGTGGGGGGTGAAGGTGAGCACGGTGGAAATCAAGGAAGTAGAGCTGGCCGAAGAGATGAAGCGCTCGATGGCAGCCCAGGCCGAGGCAGAACGAGAACGGCGCGCCAAGATTATCCACGCCGAGGGCGAACTGCAGGCATCGGAGAAACTTGCCCAGGCAGCCGCAATCATCGGGCGGGAGCCTACGGCGATTCAGCTCCGGTTCCTGTCGACGCTGTCCGAGATTGCCGCGGAGAAGAACAGCACCATTATCTTCCCGCTGCCGATTGAGTTCCTGAGAGCGTTCGGGAACATCTCGGATGAGAAGAAACAGCTGAAATAACAGGCACTAATAAAATAATAACCAGAGAAACTTAACGGGAGCCTGATGGGGAGTCGCGAAGGGTGACATCACCGGCGACAACCTCGGTCAGGTTCCCGTTTGCCTGTCTGAGGAGGAGATGGCCGTTTTCAGCCACCGATTCGGCGATGCCTTCCAAGACGTCACCGCCGGAGGTGACGGTGACCCGCCGGCCGAGGGTGACGAGGCGTCCGCGCCATTGCCGGAAAACAGCGTCACTGCCGGGCAGGGTGAGGTAGAGCGCCTCGATTTCCCGGAGGAGACAGCGTGTTATGTCAACACGGGAGACTTCTCTGCCGAGCTCACCGGAGAGGCTGGCGGCATCGGCCGGGATTCCGGGATAGGCGGCGGGGCGGAAATTGACGTTGAGGCCGATACCGATAACGGCATAAGCCACTTTTTCGGCACGGAGGTCGGTTTCGACGAGGATGCCGCAGACTTTACGGCCGTTGACGAGGACGTCGTTGGGCCATTTTATCCCGGCCTTGAGGCCGGTTACTTTTTCCACGCAGTGGGCGACGGCGAGGGAGGCGAGCATGACGAGGGAAGGGAGCGAGGTCCTGGGGGGGCGGAGGATAAGGGAGAGGGAGAGGCTGCCCGGGGGAGAGAGCCAGGCCCTTTTGAGCCGGCCCCGGCCGGCGGTCTGCTCTCCGGCGATGATGGCGGTGCCTTCCGGGGCGCCGGCGCGGGCTTCCCGGCGGGCGAGGTCCATGGTGGAAGCCACGCGGGGGTAGTAAATAATGTTCCGCCCGACGAAGCGGGTGCCCAGTTTTTCAGTTATCAGTTCCGCAGATAAGGTGTCTTCAGGCATATTCCTTCCGTTTTCAAGATGCTGAGATACTTTAGCATATTGAGGGGGATGCCGGACAGGTTGCGAGGTTTTTGATTGACCTCACCCCCTTTATCCCCCTCTCCTGGGAGGAGAGGGGGAAGAATAAGAAAGAGGGGCTGACGCCCCTCTTAGACTCCCCGGGATATTTTGCATTCTATAAAGATAATGCGGT
>JACZSH010000127.1 GCA_022574315.1 Chloroflexota bacterium
CTGAACGTGCGATTGCAGCCGATAGAGTGGTGTCGATTTAAGTTATCGGACAGGTTGCCCTCGCCTTGCCCACAAACACCACGTTACCAATGCTAACCGGATTTCACTACGGTCGTCCCCGAAGCCTTCTCATAGTCTGGCGGGAGCGCATGGGAGTCGAACCCACCGAAGACACTATTAATGCCCCCCAACGGAGTTGAAGTCCGCGAAGCCCACCGGGACTCATCCGCTCCCAGTAATCATTTTCAGTATAGCTCACCCCTCAGCAGGGTTCAATTATCCGGCCTTAGGGCGCTGCTGATACCTCGCTAACCACGTCCGGTTTTTTCTTGTAGACAAGCCTGGCCAGCCAGATGCTCATCTCGTAAAGTACAATCATCGGCAGGGCGACCAGGCTCTGGTTTATCGGGTCGAAGGTGGGGGTAATCATCGCCGCCAGGATAAAAAAGACGATGATGGCCGTCCGCCGCCGCGAGGCCAGCCACTCCGGTTTAAGGATTCCCAGCCGGGCGAGGAAGGTGGTGATAACCGGCATCTCAAAAACGAAGCCGATAGCCAGCAGCAGTCTGGTTATCAGGGCGATGTAATTGCCCACTCTAATCTCCGGGGTGGCGATATCGGCGCCAAAGCTCATCAGGAAGCGGGTAGCCGGCGGAATCAGCACGAAGTAGCCAAACAGGACGCCCCCCAGGAACATCAGCCCTACCCACGGCAGTAGCAGGTAAACGTATCTTTTCTCGCGCCGGGTCAGCGCCGGGGAAATGAACAATATCCCCTGCAAAACCAGGTAAGGCATCGCCAGGACGATGCCGGCGGCCAGAGACACCTTCATGATGGTGCCAATCATCTCCGTCATTTCAATATAGATCAGGTTGATGTTCTGGGCGGGGAGTTTCAGGAAGTAGAAAATCCAGTCGTAAAAGAAGAAAGCGATGACGGAAGCAACGGCAATGGCGATTACGCTTCGGATTAATCGTTTGCGCAGTTCCAGCAGGTGACTGAGGGCGGTTACCTTTTCTTCGCTCATTTTGCAGATGGGCTGGCCCGGAGGCCCGGTATATATCTCGGCTGATTAACTCTTTTTGGGCTTTACGTTACGGTTCGCTTCGGGTGGAGAGGGGACGTCTTTTTCCTTGTCCTTGGTGTTTTCGGTATCCAGTTCCCTGGTTATCTGGGAAGTCAGGTCATAGGTTGATTTTTTCAGCATGTTCACTGTTTTGCCCAGGGTGCGGGCAATCTCCGGTAGTCTTTTCGGACCCCAGATAATCAGCGCCACGATTAGTACCAGGATTACTTCCCCACCACCGATTCCGAAAAAATTCATCGTTTACCTCTATACCGGGTCGCCATTTATACTCGTCAAATAAGAAAACAGTTGGTCTTTGCGGACGGACCACAGGAACAGGCTGCCTCCAGGTTGGGTTTAGCCCTTAGTCGTCTTCTTGCGGGCTGGCTTTACGGGCGTCTCTGCCTCTACTTCCTCATCTTCGCCGCGCTGCCCTTTCTTGAATGCCCGGAGGCCTTTACCGATAGCGCCGCCCACCTGCGGCAGCTTACCGACTCCGAAGACAATCAAGATGATTACCAGGACAAGAGCTATCTCCCATGGTCCGATGCGAAATGGCATGGCCGGTTCCTCCTAGTTTCTACCGTCTTTATATTAAACTTAAACCGGACGACTGGCAAGCCGTAATCTTTCCTCGCCGGAGAATACGGAAAGACGACTACCGCGTGCGTAGCCGATAACGGTGATACCAAGTTCCTTGCCCAGTGACACGGCGCGTTCGGTGGGTGAACCCCTGGAGACCACCACCGGAGCCCCCATCCGCGCCGCCTTGAGCAGCATCTCCGAGGAAATTCGCCCCGTAGTCAGCAGGATGGCGTCCCGGGTCGATATTTTCTCCATCAGGCATTCACCCATTATTTTGTCCAGCGTGTTGTGCCGTCCGATGTCCTCGGCCATGACCAGTATTTGCTGTCGGTCACACAGGGCCGAGGAGTGTATGCCGCCGCCCGCCTGGAATAGACTCTGCTGCTGGTACAGCTTTTTCATCAGCGCCAGTATTTCCCCGGGGGTTACCGTTAAATCTGATTCGACTGGCTGTACCGGAGTGGCCGAACCGGTGACACTGCCGCAGCCGGAAGTCAGGGTGCGCCGCGGCGGTTCGGCATAATCGGTACCGGTCAGCCTCACATCGGCGATCGGTTCATCCTCGCAGACTCGCATGCTGGCTATCCCGCTCATGCCATCGATAATCCCTTCCGCATACAGAAAACCGAGAACGAGATGGACCAACCGGTCGGGGGTGCACAGTACGGTCACGGTTTCCCGGCCGTTGATAAAGATGGTTAAAGCCATTTCACCGGGCACGCTAACCGTCTCCCGGCGCAATTTCCCTCCGGAGAAGAAGCTACAGGTTACCCTGGGGGTGATATCGCTGGCCGCCAGGTCTTCCACTGTCTGTTTCACGTTGCGGCACGTTCCTTTTCCTTCTGGTGCTTTGCAGGTATAATTATACTCCTGTGGGGTGGTCTTGTCTAACCGGTAAGACACCGTAATGTATTGCCGTCAGGCCTGGGCTGACCGGCGCGGTGACTTATGGGGTTTATTCTCCGCCCGCGTCGATTATCGCTACCGCTCAGCTTCAATTTCAGTTTACATATATTACCACCTATGTTATAATTTCTTGTTATCGGTATCGTAAAACAATAAGAGGTAAAGAGGTGTAGTTTGGACAAGGAAAGAAAAGCCGGCATAATCGGCAATTATCAGATGCGCGAAGGGGACACCGGTTCGACCGAGGTCCAGGTGGCTTTACTCACCGACCGGATAAAGCACCTGACGACTCACATGACGGCTAACCGTCATGATTTTCATACTCAGCATGGTTTGCTCAAGCTGGTTGGACAGAGACGCCGGTTACTCAACTACCTGAACCGGGAAGACGTGAAACGGTATAACACCCTGATTAAAAATCTCGGTTTGCGCAAATAGAAACAGGGGAGTAAATATAAAGAGGAAACAGAACTAAATGAAATCTTTTGAATGTATGGTGGGTGATCGGACGCTTACCCTGGAAACCGGGAAGCTGGCCGGACAGGCCAGCGGGGCGGTGATAGTTCGTTACGGGGATACCGTGGTGCTGGTCACGGTGGGTGTCAGCGACGAACCGAGAGAAGGGGTGGATTTTCTTCCCCTGACCATCGATTACGAGGAAAAACTTTATGCGGCGGGTAAGATTCCGGGTGGTTTCATACGTCGGGAAGGACGGCCCAGCGAGCAGGCGATACTGGCCTGCCGCCTGGCAGACCGGCCGTTGCGCCCCCTTTTCCCCAAGACCTGGCGACGGGATATCCAGATCATCGCCACCGTGCTTTCCGCAGACCAGGAGAATGACCCGGACACGCTGGCGCTGATTGGAGCCTCGGCGGCACTCTCGATTTCCGAGATACCCTTTGACGGTCCGGTAGGTGCGGTTCACGTCGGCTATATTGACGGAGAACTGGTATTGAATCCGACGCTGCCACAGATGAAAGACAGCCGGCCCGACCTCATCGTCGCCAGCACTAAAGACTCAACCGTGATGCTGGAAGCCGGCGTCAAGGAGCTTCCGCAGGCTCTT
>JACZSH010000128.1 GCA_022574315.1 Chloroflexota bacterium
GGCGCGGGTACTGGGCGAGGGGAGTGAGCTTACCGTAGCCGAGGCTGGTGACGACCAGTAAATAATCGTCCGGGCGGACGTAATCCATGCTCACAACACGGTCACCGGTGGCGAGGCGGATGGCGCGCACGCCGCCGCTGGTGCGGGAGCTTGCCCGCAAGCTGGAAACGGGGAACCGGATGGACTGTCCCTGCTGAGTAACCAGGATTATGTCATCCGTGTCCGCGGCCAGGCAGGCGGCGATCTGTTCGTCGCCGCGTTCCAGGTCCATGGCGATAATGCCGCTGTTGCGCACGGCGGCGAATTTTTTGACGGCCGTCTTCTTGACCTCGCCTTTGGCCGTGGCCATGAGCAGGTACACGTCCTGGGAAAAATCAGTGGCGACGACCATGGCGGTGACTTTCTCGCCTTCCGTAATGGGAAACAGGTTAATCACGGCCTGCCCTTTAGCTATCCGGGACGTATCCACGGGAAGCTCATAGCACTTGAGGCTGAAAACTTTACCGCGATTGGTGAAGAAAAAGAGGAGGTCATGAGTATCGGCGATGGTGAGTATCCGGACGGCGTCTTCCTCCCGGGTAACGATGCCGATAATGCCTTTGCCGCCGCGGTGCTGGGGGGTATAGGCATGAGCCGGCACTCTCTTGACGTAACCGCGGGTGCTCAGGGGGACGACCATTCTCTGGTGGGGAATAAGGTCTTCTTCCCGGAAGTGGGTCACGCCCTGCTCGCTTATCTCGGTACGGCGGGGGTCGGCGTATTCTTTCTTGAGCTCGGAGATTTCACCCTGCACCAGCACCAGTATGCGCCGCGGGTTGGCCAGGAGGTCTTCCAGGTAGGAGATTTTTTTGAGAACCTCGGCGTACTCTTCGAGTATCCGGCGACTTTCCAGGTTAGCCAACCGACGCAACTGCATGTCAAGAATTGCCTGCGCCTGAAGCTGGCTGAGGTCAAAGTCGGTCATCAGGCTCTGGCGGGCCACCTCGGCCGTCTCCGACCGGCGGATGGTGGCGATTATCTTATCGATATTGTCGAGGGCAATTTTGAGCCCTTCCAGGATGTGCGCCCGCGCCCGGGCCTCTTTCAGTTCGAAGCGGGAGCGGCGGGTAATAACCTCTTGACGAAAGTCGATGAAGTGTGTCAGGGCCTCCTTGAGACTGATGACGCGGGGCTGACCGTCGACCAGGGCGAGCATGTTGGCGAAAAAGGCCGACTGCATGGCGGTATATTTCCAGAGGTTATTGAGCACCTGCTCCGGTTCGGTATCTTTCTTGAGCTCAATGACGATACGCATACCCTGGCGGTCAGATTCGTCACGCAGGTCACTGATACCGCTTATTTTCTTGGCCTTGACCAGTTCGGCGATGGTCTCGATAAGGTAAGCCTTGTTGGTCTGGTAAGGGAGCTCGGTGACCACAATCTGGTGGCGGTCTGTCCGGTGCATGCTTTCGATATTCGCCCGCGCCCGGACGACAATCTTGCCGTGGCCGGTGGCGTAGGCGTTTTTAATGCCTTCCAGACCCATGATGATGCCGGCGGTGGGGAAATCAGGCCCCTGGATAAACTCCATCAGCTCGTCAATGGTGGCGGCGGGATTGTCAATGAGATGGGCGATGGCATCACAAAGCTCGCCGAGGTTATGCGGGGGGATATTGGTCGCCATGCCGACGGCGATGCCGGAGCTGCCGTTAAGGAGCAGGTTGGGGAGCCGGGTGGGGAGAACTTTCGGCTCGTTGAGGCTGTCATCAAAGTTGGGCATGAAATCGACGGTATCTTTTTCAATATCAACCAGCATCTCTTCGGCGATGCGGGAGAGACGGGCTTCGGTGTAACGCATGGCGGCGGCGGGGTCGTTGTCGACACTGCCGTAGTTACCCTGGCCGTCAACGAGCGGGTAACGCATGGAGAAGTCCTGCGCCATGCGCACCATGGCATCATAAACCGAGGTGTCACCGTGGGGGTGATACTTACCGAGGACTTCACCGACGATACGAGCGCTCTTGCGGTGAGGGGTGCTGTGGCGGAGTCCCATGTCATTCATGGCATAGAGAATACGCCGGTGCACCGGTTTTAACCCATCCCGTATATCAGGCAGGGCACGGGAGACGATGACACTCATCGCGTAATCAAGGTACGAACCCTGCATTTCATCCACGATATTGATGGGTTTAACCGTTCCCAGCACCATAACTCCAGTTCCTCCTACTCTTCGTCTCTGGTCATGTCGTCCGCGGAATCGGACGACTCCTCGGACAACACCTCAATTTCATCCCCGCCGATGATGGTATAGCCGGATTCTTCCACCACGCCCTCTTCCGGTTCGGATTCGAGCTTGAATACCCGTTCGTCGACGTGGGGGCGGACTTCCTCAGCACTGCGGGGAGGAAAGGAAAGGCGCCCGGCGAGCTGCGGAGCCTGATATATTTCCCGGATGATGGCGGTCATGGCTTCTTCCGTGGAGCTGACCACGGCGGCGGAATAACGGTTACCGCCTTCCATCAGCTTGATAAGCCGCGGGCCATGCCGCGACTCCACCTGGCCGAGATACTCGCCGGAGCGATCAGCCGCCACCAGACTGGCGCCGTCAATCTTCAGGGATACCTCGGCGCCGGCAATCATCTTGGCTCTTACTTCTTTGGGCGCCAGGTGGCAGAGGTTAACCACGCCGGCCTTGCCTATCTCCTCGATGAAGTGCTGCGGCTCTACCTGGCGCGTTTCACTTTTCAATGGGGCGGCTTCCTCCCCCAGGTGTTTCAAGCGCTGCAGGTTTTTCTGAGCAATGGTGTTGTACGGGTCGCTTTCCGCCGCCTGACGGTAGGCTTCGCGGGCACTGGCGTACTCACCAAACTCAATGAAGGCCCTGCCCAAACGGTTAAAAGCCTCGACGTCCCCGGGGAAGTCCTCCAGAATAAGCTGATTGGCGACGACCGCTTCCTGCCACTGGCCTTGCATTGCCAGGTCGATCGCATGCCGGCTGCGCTGCCTTTTCAGGCGCGCCAGCCTTTCTTCCTGATATGCCATTGCCACCCCTGAAACAAGCTTCCCATGATAATATATTTTAACGCAACTGAGGCAACTACACAAGGCGACGGCGTCCGGGTTTTATTTGCACCTGGTTGAATCCACCTGCCTTTGCGAGGAGCGCCGCGACGAAGCAATCTCTAATATTGCTGAACAATCGATATAGCTTGCTTCGCCTTCGGCTCACCATGACATCACCAACTAAAACCGAGTAATACCGGCGTCCGATTTGACGAACTTTCTCCGCCGGGTTAAAATTAACCAATGGAGAGTCCATCAACACCGAAGGAGAGTATGATGCGCGAGAAAGTAGAAGAGGTACTGAACAAGATAAGACCATCGCTGGAGGCGGACGGGGGCAACGTGGAGCTGGTTGAAGTTAGCGACGGCACGGTTAAAGTGAGCCTGACCGGCGCTTGCGCCGGATGTCCCATGTCGGCGATGACTCTAAAAATGGGGATTGAGAAGATACTGATGCAGGAAATTCCCGAAATTAAGGAAGTAGTGGCGGTATAAGCCGCTTCCCGGCGGCTTATTGTTCCTGGACTTCAATTTCAAATG
>JACZSH010000129.1 GCA_022574315.1 Chloroflexota bacterium
TGGCCGCCGCTCGACTTCGTAACGACCGGGTGACGAAGGTGGCATCCAGTATCACGCCACCGGCCGCCGGCAGCTTTTCCTCCGCCTGCCGGAACATTTCTTCGTAGACCAGGGTGCGCTTGTCCATATTACCGGCAACTTTTTCATCGAATATGTCCTCGTTCTTGAGCACTTCCAGCCGGATAAGGTCGGTCCTGAGCAGCGGATAGCCGGTGATTTTAGCTACTTCCTCGGTGGTCTCCGTTTTCCAGGTGCCGGGCAATCCGCAGGCAATCAGCAGGAAGCCGGCGCCCAGCGAAGTTTCGATGTATTTCAGAAATGGCTCTCTCAATGCCACGCTCCGTGTAATTTTTTCAGCCCCTGCACCGGGTCTACGGCAGGTACGATTCGGCAAGCTCGAAATAGCCCCTGGCCGCGGCCAGTATCCTGGCTTTCTCTTCGGGAGGGATATGGGGGTCATCGAGCTTGAAACCTTCCACTTTCCCCCGTACGTACGCCCGGTAACACTTGTAGAAATCAAGCAGCGCCGTCAGTTCCCGGTCACGACTCTGCGTCACATAGGCCTGGACGAAATGCCCGGACAGGGTCTTTTCGCCGTAGTTGTCCAGGTCCATCGCCAGGAAAGCGACCTCGGAAGCAACGTCACAGTACCGGAACCGGTCGTTGAACTCGATACAATCAAAGATGCGGATACCGTCTTCGAAGCAGACGTGGGCGGCGTGGAGGTCGCCGTGACAGTCCTTTATTCGTCCGGCTTCAACTCGTTTTGTAAAAAGCGACGAGTTGTCGCGGATAAAGGTGGCGGTAAACGACTTGATGCGCTGGTACCTCTCCGGAGTAATCGTGCGGTCAAGGTATTTTTCCGTCTGGCTGAAGTTCTCCTCGGTATTTTCAATAATAGCGCTTAAGTCTCCGAAAGCACCGATAGTCTTACCGGTTTCCGCTTTGGCGTGAAACTCGGCCAGCTTTACCGCCACGCCGGCTACCATTTCCGGGGTCACTTCCCCGTCCGCCAGCAGGACATCCATCATCATTTCCTGGGGCAGGCGGCGCATTTTCACGGCGTATTCTATCACCCGGCCTTCTCCCCCCATCTCGATGATATCTCCCCGCCGGGTAATCGCCACTACCCCCTGGTAAACATCGGGGCACAGACGCTGGTTCAACTCGACCTCTCGCTGGCAGTAGAAACGCCGTTTCTTCAGGGAAGTATAGTCAAGGTAGCCGAGGTCCACCGGCTTCTTGACCTTGTACACGTGGTCATCAGCCAGGAAAACGAGGGACATCTGCGTCTGCATCAGGGTTACTTGCTGCGGAGGTTCGGGATAGGCTCTCGGGTCGAGGAGCGCCTGGATAAGTTCCGATAACTCTGCCATTCGGCTTACTTCTCCTCCCGCCAGCACCCTGCCGTCACGCCAAAAGTGCCTGAGGACAGCTCCAGTTTGCCGATTTCGCCAGCGATAACCAGACCAGTCGCGCCCGGCCGCCTGCCGGCCAAGGATGGTCTTATCTGCCCCTGCGCCACTGGCAAGCGGATAAACCGAATCCACTATCGGTAACTGAACTCGACTATTTTTGAGCCGATTGCTGTAATTTTCTTTTTTCCACCAGCTTCTTGTTCTTCCGCCGGTGTTTCAGGGTAGCCACTCTTTTCGTTTTATTCATCAGCCCCATATTAACCTATTCTAGCTTTTTCCGCCACCCCCGGCGTGGTACACTGACACGAAACAGGCAAAAGAGCGGTCGTAATCTTTCTCCACTTCAGCCGGAAAGACACAGCCGGGAAGCTCATCGTATTTCAGGTGATAGGCAATACAATCGCAACACTTACCCTTCCGGACACAGGGTTCATAAGTACAGGCACATTTTGCCCGGGTGGCTTCAATCTGACATTCCATGCCAGAAACCCTCCTTTGCTAAACGCGGCGTTTCCTGAACTCCGCGGACAGTTCCGTTAAAAGCTCCATCGCCCGGAGCGCCGCGTCCACCGTGGGCAGGGACGACAGCCCGCAGCTGGGGGTAAGCAGTGCCTGCGCCGTCAGTTGCTTAAAGTGAATGTCACGCTCCGTAAAAGGCGCCATTGCCTCTTCCAGGCGGTCCTTCAGGCTGCTCACCGACTCCTTAAGCAGCGATTCTTCATCGGTGGGGACAATTCCCCAGGCAATGGTGCCGCCCCGGTCCAGGAACTTTTTTATTTCCGCGGGGTAGAGGCTGAGCGACTGAGCATAATTATAGGCGTCAAAACTGATGATATCGACGCTGGTATCCAGCAGGAGCGACCAGTCCGTATTCCCACAGCAGTGGACGCCTTTCAGCCCCCGTATACCCCCGAATACTTCCTCCAGCAGGCTGACTACTTTATCCCGGGAAAGCATCACCGATACCGAACCGAAGGCCGACATATATGGCTCATCGACGAAGATGATGGTATTCGGAGAGATGTTGCGCAGCTGCTTTTCCTGCCAGGCGGCTTTCAGCCGGAGCAGCTTGGGCACGGCGTCCCCCAGAAAGTCGTCGTAAAGGATACCCTTGCCTTCGGTATCGGTAACCGTCAGTCCCCAGGTTACCGGGCCGGTTACCTGGCCTTTCACCACCATCGGCCTCAGGTCGGTCTGCGCCAGGAAGCTGTGCAGCCCGGCGGCATACTGCGGGGTTATCGGATACCGGTCAGGATCGTCTTCCAGGAAAGCCGCGTAGAGACGCTCGAGCGGTTGATTCAGGTCAACCGAACGGTCGACGCGAATTTTTCTCTCAGCTTCGTCGATAACCACCCCGGGGAATCCCTGGCTGTACTGGACGTACATGTTTTCCAGGAAAGACCGCCTGGGCAGCTGTGGCCAGGCCGGAATATCCTTGAGGTAATGACTGATATCCGAACACGCCTGGTCAGGGTCGATATGAGGCATACTGCCGATAATGGTCGTCCGGCAGCCGAATTCGATACCGGGCATAGATTCAAACCTTTCCGATGTATTTGCCAATGAGCAGGTCGAGTTTCCGTTTCTGTGCCTCGGGAATCAGCTCCGGGGCGGTGACAATTGCCTTCTCCAGCGCCGTGGCACAGGCGCAGTCCCGGGTTACCGGCACTTTGCCCAGCGCCAGCTTGATGATTTCCTTGGCGGTATTAATGTTCCGGCGCAGGGTATCCAGTATCATCTCGACGCTGACCGATTCATGAGCTTCGTACCAGCAGTCGTAGTCGGTAACGCAGGCGATAACCGCGTAGCATATCTCCGCCTCCCGCGCCAGCTTGGCTTCGGGCAAGGCCGTCATGCCGATAACGTCCGCCCCCCACGAGCGGTAGAGATTTGATTCCGCCCGGGTGGAGAAGGCCGGGCCTTCCATGACCACATAGGTGCCACCGCGGTGCACCGTGGCGCCCGCCTCCTGCGCCGACCGGTAGACCACTTCACTCATCACCGGGCAGAACGGGTCGGCGAAGGGAATGTGAGCGACAACGCCCTCCCCGAAAAAGGTGTTCGCCCGACTCCGCGTGCGGTCGATGAGCTGGTCGGGGATGAGCAGGTCGCCCGGTTTGAACTCTTCTTTCAGGCTCCCCACCG
>JACZSH010000025.1 GCA_022574315.1 Chloroflexota bacterium
GGCAAATTCGTCCCGGAAACACTGATGTCGGCGCTGGGCGAGCTTGAATCGGCCTACGCCGAAGCCCGCACCGATACCGGTTTTCAGGCGCAGTACCGGCAGCTATGCCGTGAATTTATCGGTCGGCCAACGCCCCTCTATCCGGCACAGCAGCTATCCGCCAGAACGGGCGGGGCGACTATCCTGCTGAAACGAGAAGACCTGGCCCATACCGGAGCGCACAAGATTAACAACGCCGTCGGCCAGGGACTGCTGGCCAAGCGCATGGGTAAAAAGCGGATAATCGCCGAGACGGGCGCCGGCCAGCATGGTGTGGCGGCGGCCACTGTCTGCGCCATGCTGGACCTGGACTGTATCGTCTACATGGGCGAAGAGGACATACACCGCCAGATGCCCAACGTACACCGCATGAAGCTGATGGGCGCCGAAGTACGCCCGGTAACCACCGGCAGCCAGACGCTAAAAGACGCCATCAACGAAGCCATCCGCGACTGGGTGAGCAACGTCCGCGATACCTATTACCTTATCGGTTCGGTGGTCGGGCCGCACCCTTACCCGGTAATGGTGCGCGACTTCCAGTCGATAATCGGGCGGGAAACCAGAGAGCAAGTCCTGGCCGCCTACCAGAGACTGCCCGACTACCTGGTGGCCTGCGTCGGGGGGGGAAGCAACGCCATCGGCCTGTTTCACCCGTTTTTCGACGATAAACAGGTCAAGTTCATCGGTGTCGAAGCGGCGGGGCGGGGGCTGGAGACAGGGCAGCATGCCGCCACGCTGGTGGCCGGACGGGCCGGTGTCCTGCACGGGGCCAAGTCATACCTTCTGGAGGACAGCCACGGCCAGATACTGGCCACCCACAGTATCGCCGCCGGCCTGGACTATCCGGGGGTGGGGCCGGAACACAGCTACTACCGGGATTGCGGACGCGCCAGCTACGTAGCGGTCACCGACGAGCAGGCGCTGGAAGGTTTCAAGCTGCTCTGCAACACCGAGGGCATTATTCCGGCGATTGAACCTTCCCACGCCATCTATCACGCCGCTGAATTAGCCGCCACTTTACCGCCGGAACAGATAATCGTCATCAACCTGTCCGGTCGCGGCGACAAAGACCTGGACATCATAGTCAAACTCATGGAGGCCGGATGATGAGCCGTATCGCCTCTGTTTTCCAGTCGGGCCGCAAGGCATTGATTGCTTACATCACCGTGGGCTACCCCGATATTGAAGCCACCGAAAAGATAGCCGCCGTCCTGGTAAAGTCCGGCTGCGACCTTATCGAGCTGGGGATTCCTTTTTCCGACCCGCTGGCCGATGGCGCCACCATCCAGAAGACGAGTTTCCAGGCCCTCCAGCAGGGTGTAACGCCGGAAACGTGCCTCGAAGTGGCTTCCCGGCTGTCGGCAAAGATAGCCGCCCCCCTGGTCTTCATGACCTATTACAACCCGGTATTTAATTTTGGCCTGGAGGCTTTCTGCGGGCGCTGTGCCGGCTCTGGAATCAGCGGCTTGATAATCCCCGATTTGCCGCCCGAAGAAGCCTCAGAACTGGAAGACGTTACCCGCCAGTATGGACTCGACCTCATCTACCTCCTGGCACCCACCAGCCCCGACGGGCGTATCGCCGTTGTCGCCGCCCGGTCGCGAGGTTTTATCTACCTGACCTCCCTCACCGGCGTAACCGGCGCCAGGCAATCACTGCCCCCGGACCTGGAGGAATTCATCGCCCGGGTCAGACAGCAGGCAAAACAGCCTCTCTGCGTTGGCTTCGGCGTGTCCAATCCGGAACAGGCGGGACGAATCGCCGGAATAGCCGATGGCGTCATCGTCGGCAGCCGCCTCCTGGAACTGGTTGAAGAGGACCCCAGCCTATCCTTGCTCAAAGACTTCACCCTGAGCCTGAGAAAGGCCATGGATTTAAGCGAATAAAGGGGAAATAACCGCCACCCCCGCCGGCGCTAACGGCTCGGCAGTATCCCTCAATCTCTTTCCTGCCTTCAGCTCTCGGCTTCGCTCAGTCAGGATAAACGACCTGACCGGGCTACCTCTTTACATGTTATCAGGAGAGGGATACAATGAAACCAGATAATATTCTAAGATGGAGGTGGTAATCAGTGAGCATCGAGTGGTTTCGCGACCTGGCGATTATTATTCTGGGCCTGGGAATAACCATCGTCGCCATATCCCTGGGGATACTGGCCTGGCTGCTTTACCGCAAACTCAAGCCGATACTGGCCTCGGTAAAAGCCACCACCAAAACCGTCGAGAAATTTTCCGCCACTGTTGAGGAGGAAATATATCAACCCCTCGCCCAGGTGGCCGCTTTTATCCACGGCATACGCAAAGCGGTAAACTTAACCAGCCGATTTACGAAACGTAAGTAAGGAGGAGGAAAGATGACTGAAAAAGATACGGGTGCCAGTTTCATTGTCGGGTTCATGGTTGGAGCCGCCATCGGGGCCGCCATCGGTTTTCTCTATGCGCCAAAAACGGGTAAAGAGACCCGGGCGCTGCTGAAGGAAAAGGCAATGGAGGCTAAGGAGAAAGCCGGCGAAGTGGCTGAGAAAACGAAGGAAGCTGCCATCAAGGCCGAAAAAAGAGTGGAAGAAAAGCTCCACCACAAGCCAGCCAAGGAGTAAGCCACCGGATATCCACGGCGCTGGCATTGAGACCCTCTCTCCAGTTTCAGCACCGGCAAGTGAGCCAGATGAGTTACACATATAATGATTGATTATATTAACAAACACTGGCGCCTGATTACCCTGGTCCTGAGCATCATCATCGTATTGTGGATTCTGTACCTGCTGCGGATGGCCTTAATTCCTTTCGTTTTCGGTCTGGTGCTGGTCTATCTTTTAATGCCCGCCATCACCTGGTTTGAGGGGAAATTACCCCACCCGGGGAGCAAGCCACGACTGAAGCGCGCCCTTTCCATCCTCCTGGTATTTATGGTCATACTTGGTTTCATAGGCCTGTTTTCTTACTTTATCGTGACGACGATCATTGATTCGTCCGTAATCCTGCTGGAGAGCGCTCCTTTCTTCATCGGTAAAAGTCTACACCAGATACAGCAGTGGCTTGAGGTGGTGCGAGAGCAGTTCCCCCCCGAAATACGCGCCGAAGTAGACAGAGCCCTGCTGGAAGGCGGCGTGGCGCTGGGTAATGCCATACGAAATGCCTTCGTCCAGGGTATCACCTTCATTCCACAGACTTTCCCCCTATTTCTTGGCCTGGCAGCCCTGCCCCTCTTCTTCTTCTACCTGTTAAAGGACTCGGAAAAGCTGACTCAGAATCTGTACTCGGCGCTGACACCGGGCGTAGCCGAACATGTCAGGAACCTGGTGTGTATCCTGGAAAGAGTGCTCGGCAGGTATATCCGGGCGCAACTGATGCTCGGACTTATCGTGGCTTACTTTACTTTCATCGGGTTACTCGTGCTCGGTATCCCTTTTGCGCCCGTGCTGGCCCTGCTGGCGGGCGTGGGAGAGCTCATCCCAACGCTGGGGCCCTGGTTAAGTGGCGCTGTTGTGGTCATCGTCACCCTGGCGCTAGCCCCGGACAAAGTGCTCTGGGTTATCTTTCTCTTCATGGGCATCCAGTTGCTGGAGAATAGCCTGCTTGTCCCCAGGATTCAAGGTGGTTATCTGCGGATACATCCGGCCGTGCTGATAATGCTGTTAGTCCTGGGGGCCTACATTGCCGGCATCTGGGGCCTTTTACTGGCCGCTCCGCTGACGGCTACCGGCGTGGAGATTTACAAGTACGTGCGCCACTGCTACCAGGCGGAGAAGACAGAACAACCCGGCGAGTAGAATTCATACCTCCGTCTGTCCCATCAGGCTTGACTCTGTTATAATTAAGCCATGGAAAAGCCCCGGCTGGTTCTCTTTGACGGCAATGCCCTGATTCACCGCGCCTACCATGCCCTGCCACCCCTGACGGTGAGTAAGACCGGGGAAATGGTCGGGGCGGTCTACGGCTTTACTCAGATGCTGCTCAAGGTAATAAACGAGCTTAAACCCACCCATTATGCCATCGCTTTCGATAAAAAAGCGCCCACCTTCCGGCACCAGCTTTTCGACCAGTACAAGGCACACCGGCCACCAACCCCGGCAGAGCTAATCAACCAGATCGGACGGGTGCGGGAGATGGTGCAGGCCTTCCACATTCCTATTTTCGAACTTGATGACTACGAGGCGGACGACCTGCTGGGCACGCTCAGCCACCAGGCCAGTCGGCAAGACATTGACACCGTTATCGTCACCGGTGATGCCGACGCCATGCAGCTGGTCTCGCCCCGGGTTAAAGTCCTTTATCCCAAACCGGGCAAAAGTTTCAGCGACACCATGCTTTACGATGAAGACGCGGTGAGTAGCAAGTACGGCGTGAAGCCAGCACACATCACCGACCTCAAGGGACTGATGGGCGACCCTTCGGATAACATCCCTGGCGTACCCGGCATCGGCAGTAAAACTGCCGTCAAGCTCATCCGGCAATTTGGCACCGTGGAAGAGATATACGCCCACCTGGGCGAGGTAACCCCACCCCGCATCCAGAAAATACTACGGGAAAACGAGGCTATCGCCCGCCAGAGCAAAGAGCTGGCCACCATCGTTATCGAGACGCCGGTCAGCTTGAACCTGGACGACTGCCGGGTCAGCCAGTTCGACCACCAGCGGGTAACCGAACTTTTCCGTGAACTTGAGTTTACCAGACTGAGCACAAGGTTACCCCAATTTGGGGAACAGATAACCGATGCCGGTAACGCCGATACCCGCAAGGTACTACCGACAAGCTACCGGGTGGTCAAGACGACGTCAGACCTGGATGAACTGCTGAACCGCCTGGCCACGGTAAAGTCGTTCGCCTTTGACACGGAGACGACCGGCCTGAACCCGATGACGGCACAGCTGGTGGGCATATCCGTATCGCCCGCCCCCGCTGAGGCTTACTATATCCCGCTGGGGCACGTTGGTTGGGGGCAGGTGGAGCAATTGCCGCTCCAGCAGGTCCTCGACCGCCTCCAGGTCCCGCTGGCGGACGCCGGTCTGGGCAAGCTCGCCCACAACGGCAAGTACGACATGATGGTGCTGTCTCAGCACGGGGTAACCGTTAATAACCTCACTTTTGATACCATGGTCGCCGCTTACTTGCTGGGAGAGAAAGCTATCGGACTGAAAAGCCTCGCCTTCAATAAGCTGGATATTGAAATGACGCCCATCTCCGAACTCATCGGCTCGGGGGCCAAACAACGGTCCATGTCCCAGGTCGAGATTGCGCAGGCCGCCGACTACGCCTGCGCCGACGCCGACATGACGGGTCGGCTGGCCTCGCTGCTTGAAGCCGAGCTTAAGGAAGAGGGACTATGGGAGCTATTCTCAGCAGTTGAAATGCCGCTGGTGCCGGTGCTCCTGCAGATGGAACGGAACGGCATCGCCCTGGACAAAGAATTGTTGTCCGGCATGTCACGTCAGCTCGGTGAACAGTTAATAAAGCTTGAAGAAGAAATATTCTGCACCGCCGGCCGTCAGTTCAACATCAACTCTCCCCAGCAACTGGGCACCGTCCTCTTCGAGGAACTTAAACTACCGGCGGCACGCAAGGGAAAGAGCGGCTACTCCACGGAAGCCTCAATACTAGGCGCGCTCCGCGAAGAATATAAAATAGCCGGGCTTATCCTGGACTACCGCCAGTTGACCAAGCTGAAGTCAACCTACGTTGACGCCCTGCCTGCTCTGATAAACACCAAGACAGGCCGGGTGCACACCAGCTTCAACCAGACACGGGCAATAACCGGTCGGCTGTCTTCCAGTGAGCCCAACCTGCAAAACATCCCCATTCGCGGCGAACTGGGGAAGGAAATAAGGAAAGCATTCGTCGCTCCGGCGGGCACCTGTCTCCTGGGCGCCGATTACTCGCAGATTGACCTGCGGGTGCTGGCGCACCTGTCTCAGGACCCGAACCTGCTCCAGGCTTTTAACCGGGACGAGGACATCCACGCCGCCACGGCGGCGCAGCTTTTCAGCGTGGACGCTGCCGAAGTCACCTCTGACATGCGCCGGCTAGCCAAGACGGTTAACTTCGGGGTCATCTACGGTATGAGCGAGTACGGACTGGAGCAAGCCACCGAACTGTCGCGAGAGGAAGCCTCCCGGTTCATCGCCGGCTACTTTGAAAAATACGCAGCGGTAAAGCAATACCTCGAAGCAACCAAGGAGCAGGCACGAAAAACCGGCCGTGTCCAGACCATGCTGGGCAGGCGGCGCTTTATCCCGGAAATAAACTCAGCCAATCGCCAGGTGAGGGAAGCCGCCGAACGCACCGCCATCAACATGCCGGTGCAGGGCACCTCCGCCGATATTATCAAAGTGGCCATGATTAACCTGTACCGGGAGACGGCGAAACGCCAACTGAAAAGCAAGCTACTGCTGCAGGTACACGACGAACTCGTCTTCGAAGTGCCCGGGGAAGAACTGGAAACGATGCGCCAGCTTGTCCCGGAGATAATGTCCGCCGCCCTGAAACTCAGCGTCCCGCTGAAAGTGGACACCAGGACCGGCGCCAACTGGGAGGAGATATAATAAAATGCCGGAATTACCTGAAGTTGAAACCGTAAAAAATGAGCTGATGCCCCACATTATCGGGCGCAAGCTCACCGACATCACCTTTTTCTGGGAAGGAATCGTGAAACAGCTCTCAGCCGCCGAATTCCGCTCTCGCCTCATCGGTCAGGAAATAACCGGACTGGACAGGCACGGCAAGTATCTTGTCTTCACCCTGTCCGGTGACCATTTGATGGTGATGCATCTCAAGATGAGTGGTTCCCTGCTGGTAAGCCAGGATTCCACCGAGCCGCCGAAGTATACCCGGGCAATTATTCATCTGGACACGGGGACCAGGATAATCTTCCGCGACCCGCGTAAATTCGGGGCGATGTGGCTGGTAGACGACCGGCGGACGATAACCGATAAACTAGGCCCGGAACCGCTGGAAGATAACTTCACGCCCGCCGTGCTGGCACAACGGCTGCACCACCGCAAGGCGCCGATAAAAGCCCTGCTCTGCGACCAGTCCGTTATCGCCGGCATCGGCAACATGTACGCCGACGAGGCCCTCTTTGCCGCCCGGATACACCCCCTACGATGGGGAGGCAGCCTGTCTCCGGAAGAGATTGAACGGCTTTTTCAGGCCATCCAGCAGATATTGAGGACGGCCATCGCCAACAAGGGTGCCAGCATCGTCAACTACTACCGCCCCAGCGGCGAGCCGGGAACCGCCCATTTCGAGTTCAAGGTAGCCCACGGCCGCGGCAGCACCTGCCCCGTCCACAACATTCCCATCCAGCGCATCACGGTGCGGAATCGCGGCACCTACTTCTGCCCCAAGTGTCAGGTGGAAACCTAGTCATCTCAGAGGCGGAAAGGCGGCTATTTGCCGGTGCCCGGCGCTTTAGAGCGGTAAAAGCCCATTCGTCACCGCCAGCGCGGTGCTCCGAAACACCTCGGGCAGCATTCCCGCCACGAAGCTGAATCGCTCCAGCAGCCCCATCATAACCCCGGAACCGGTTATCGCCTCTTCCAGCCAGCCCAAAATGGGGTAGGCGGTAATTACCAGCGTCAACAGGGCCAGGCCGATACTCGTCCGGATGAGGTTCAAAACGCCGCCGGCCAGCCGGAAGATTATCCCTTTCTTCCATATTGTCCGGGCAATTCTCCGCGGTATCCACACTATAAAATGCAGGCCAACGCTGGCCAGCGCCAGGGTAATAAAAAAGCCGAAAAAGTTTTCCCAGTTCTCCCCGGGAAGAAAGGAAAGAATAAGGGCGATTAAGCGATAAGACAATCCGGCCAGGAGGATGGCCACCAGCAGCACGGCGAGCGAAAAAACTGTTTCACCGCCCCTGCCTTCATCCCGCCAAAAAAGCTGAGGACGAGGATTACCACCGCCAGAATACTGACCAGCGCCATGATGCCAATATCTTATCGCTTTTTTCTCTCTCTGGCAAGAGGGAAAAGCGAATTTCTTAACGCGTTTCGGACTCCGGTTCGTCAGCACATTCCTCGGGGTGCAACGAGCAAAAGAGGTCGTTAGTGCCGCACTCACGGCACTCGAATTGAAGCGTGCTGTGCTCAATATCGAACTGACTGCGGAGCACCTTTTCCAGTTCCCGGCGTATTTCCCCCGCCCGGCTCAAGGGGAGGTCACTGACCAGTACGTGACAGCTCATGGCGTGCAGTTCCGGGGAGATACTCCAGGCATGAACATCATGGACGCCTTTCACGCCTTTTATTTTTTTCAGGGCGCTGACCATCCGGTGTACGTTCACCTGCTGCGGAGTGGCTTCCAGAAGTACCTTCAAGCCTTCCTTCAGGATACGCCAGGCGGCCAGGATGATAATGAAACCGATGAGCACACTGATGATGGGGTCGACAATGAACCATCCGGTAAGCATGATGATGACCGCCCCGATAATGACCCCGACCGACGCCAGGGCGTCACCCAGAACGTGCCAGAAAGCGCTGCGAACGTTCAGGTTGGTCTGCTGTTCCTTGCGCAGCCAGAAAGCGATGAAGACATTGACCCCCAGGCCGACAATGGCCGCCCCCAGCATGAGGGCGCCGTTGACTTCCGGCGGCTGCTGCCAGCGGCGGGAGGCCTCGTAGAAAATAACGGCGGCAATGGCGAAGATAGATACCGCGTTTACCACGGCGATGATGACACCCACCCGGTGATAACCGAAGGTCATACGACTGCTGGCAGGGCGCTCCGCCTGCCGGACACCATACCAGCTGAGCGAGAGAGCGATAACATCGGCAAAGACGTGGCCGGCATCGCTGAGCAAAGCCAGACTATTGGAGAGAAGCCCGCCGACTATCTCTACCACCAGTATCAGGCCGGTGAGTATAATACCGAATTTTAGCTTGCTGCCGACCGGCATCGGGTGGTTATGAGCGTACTCTGCCAATTATCTCCTCGGCTTATTCTTTTTTCCCGTATATCTCGGCAAGCGCCGAGACATAAGCATCAAAAGTACCGGAGTCAAAGAGGACAAAGACCACTTCCTTGACGGAGGTAAACTCATCATTAAGAAATGAAATAACCGCCTCCAGGGCGATGCGGGCAGCCTTATCCACCGGGTAACCATAGACGCCGGTACTTATCGAAGGGAAGGAGACACTGGTCAGTCGATTCGTTGCCGCCAGTTTCAGGCTTTCCCGGTAGGCGCTGGCCAGTACTTCGGCTTCACCAGGACCGCCGCCGTGCCAGATGGGCCCGACGGTGTGAATGACATATTTTGCCCTCAGGTTACCGCCAGTGGTAATCACCGCTTCGCCGGGAGGAAGGCGCCCCTGCCGGGAAATAATTTGCCGGCACGCTTCCAGGATGGCCGAACCGCCGGCCCGGTGAATGGCCCCGTCCACGCCGCCGCCACCCATCAGCCCGGAATTGGCGGCGTTGACAATGGCGTCAGTGGCCTGCCGGGTAATATCGCCCGCCATCAAAGAGAGTCCCGCCCGGTTAACGGTTACCTGCCTCGACTCATTTCCCATATCTCGCATTCCTCGTTGACCGGAGACCGCAGTCGAGTTATTTATTGACTTCACTCCCTACTTCTGACCCTTCAGGTAGTCGATAGCCCACTGAACGGCCTCTTCCCCTTCCAGATCCAACTCGATATCCGGCGTTATGCCTTCACCTTCGATAAAGCGGCCGTCGGGAGTGAGCCACCGCGCGATGGTGATATACAACCCCGAACCATCATCGAGTTGACGGAGGATATTGACACTGCCCTTGCCAAACGTCTGTTGCCCGGCCACGATGGCTCGCCCGTAATCCTGCAAAGCGCCGGAGAGCACCTCGCTGCCGCTGGCGCTGGCACCATCGACCAGAACCACCATCGGCAGGTCAACGGTCAGGTGGACCGGCGTCACTTCACGAATGGTAACCTCTCCCTGGTTATCCACTATTTTTACCACCACTCCTTCCGGGATGAAATAAGAGACGACGCTAATCACTTCGTCCAGCAAGCCGCCCGGATTATGCCGCAGGTCGATAATAATTCCAGTGGCTCCCTGCTCTGCCAGGCTCTCCAGGATCGGCAGCATTTCATCAGCGGTGCGCCCGGAAAAGTGAGTGATGCGAATATGGGCGATATCTTCCTTCATTTCTAAAATGGTACTGGTAAGCTCGATTTTATCCCGGATTATCTCAATCTTCACCGGTTCGGTCTCATTCTGATGAAGGATAAGCAGCACCACCGCCGTGCCCTTGGGCCCGCGGATTTTCAGCACCGCCTCCGCCAGGCTCATTTCAGAGGTCGGTTGCCCATCCACCTCTAAAATCACGTCACCGGCCTTGACTCCAGCCTGGTCGGCGGGCGAGCCGGCAATAGGCGCAATGACGGTTAACTGTTCCTCCCGGATACCGACCTGAGCACCGATGCCTTCAATTTCACCGTGCAGGCTGCTCAGTCCCAATTTAAAGCTCTCGGCATCCAGAAACGAGGTATACGGGTCATCCAGTTCCTCGAGGATACCTTTTATCGCCGCCTGGCTCAGCGCGCTGTCATCGAGTCGGTCCTGGTCAACGTAGTCGTTGAAGATGAAGTCCCATGCCTGCGTCAGCACTGCCTTACCTTCACTTGAACCCGGCGAAGACTGACTTCCCAGGGTAAAACCAGAGCCGAAAGCTAAGGCCAGGATGGCCAACAGAAGCAAGCTAAACAATACCAGTTTGATGTTTTTTGACATTTCCCCTCTTCCTTAATATACCGCTGACGATAATACTGAATACCCGACTCCGGTGACGCCGGACCTTTTCAGCGCTATCCTGCCTGCTTCTATTTTAGTCTATTCCAGATTCATCTACAATCAAAATGCCCTGAGGAGTGCTTTCTCGTCTGGTGGGAACCGTTTCTGATACGAGGTGAGTTTAACGAAAAACTGGACATTGATAATGGGAAATTATGCCTTTTACCATGAATATCGTCCTGGGTGCCACCCGCTGTTACTATTTACCGGGAGCGCCAGCCTCAGGGGAGAGAACCGGAAAGGGAGGAGCCGGTTTGGTGTTGGGGACAAATTAAGCCCGGGGGACAAGCCGGGAAATGACTTTTATAACCGGCTGCTGGTTAGACCAGCTGAAGATACTTCAGCCTGAACCATATTAACGCCTTGGGCGCAATCAACATCTCGGCTATCTTGTCCACGTCTTGGCTTTCTTGCCAGGCTTCTTTAACCCATTTCTCCGACGCCAGAACGAGCATGGCAAACCCGTCAGCCACCAATTCATTGAAAGAACCCTGGTCTACTCCCATCCTTTTGAATACCGGATTCGGGGTGGCCCGGTGGGCCAGAATATGAAAAACCTCGTGGAAAAGAGTAAACCTCTGCCGGGGAATTGAATCATTACTGTTGAGGTAAATTATCCATCCGTCTTCCAGCCGCCAGAGAGCACCGCCATACCTCTTGAGACTTATCGGTCGGATTTCAATATTATTCGGTTCATCGGCCAGGAGAGCCAGTTCTGTGGGCACCGGCGGATGCCCGGCACTGTGTTTGGCGAGGAACCGGTCAGACAATTTGACCAGCATCTGACCGATAACGCCATTGACACCACAGTTTGGGGTTATTACGTTATTGAATTTCTCGACCTGGAAATTATCATCGTTGACTAATCGCCGTAGGAGATGTTTATTGTCATCAGGGCACCAGGTGCCACTTGTTCTGGCATCACATGTCTGGTATAGGGGACAGTGCTGGCCGTCGCCAGCACTGACATAAGACCAGAGCTTAGATTCCCATTCAGGGATTGTTTTTCCGGGATTCATACCGCTTGCTCCGGCGCCGCTCAATGAGGTCTTCTATCATGGTAACCATATCCTCATCGAGCTCGTCAGGATACTTCTGTCGGGCATACTCACGAAATTCGGGCCACTCGTCGGGGCCTTTTTCAGCTACCATGGGCAGGTGGCCGGCAATGGAGAGAACCATCTGCGGGGAAACGCCGCTGTATTCCGCCAGCCGCCGGCAAGACCGAACACTGGGCACATCCTTGCCGGTAAGCCAGCGCAGGACAGTAGTGTGGCTGATGCCCAGAGCCGCCGCCAGATGACTCGGTAAGCATTTACGGCGGCGCATTATTTCTTCCAAGAAGGCAACTAAAGGAACATCACTTGTTTTCACAGGGACATTTTATTCTTTCCCGCCTGGCTTGTCAAACTGCCGTTACCTCTCCTCCCAAATAATGACACTCACTTTTTTTAAAAAAAAATTGACAAACCTCTTGACATTCGCCGTTTGGCGAACTATGATAGTAGCAATGTTCGTATGCGGACATTATATGACCGCAGATAAACATCAGCATGGCGGCAGTGGACAGTTAAGCACTCCTGGGGTGCCTGGTGAGGAGATGTAATAAGGAGGTGACGGCAAATCGAAGATAACATATTAAAAAAGCACCTTAAATAAAATGAAATCCATTTCAGGAGGATATAAATACTGATGAAAAAGAAATTTAGCTCAATGTGGCGAGTGGGCCTGGCCCTGGTGATGGTGCTGAGCCTGAACCTGGTGATGGCGGCGCCGGCGGCGGCTACTGTCAGCACGCCGGCGGTGACGGTAAACCCGATTACAGCTACCTCCCCGGCTGAATATACCATCGTCTTCACTACCAATCAAGACCTGGCGGAGGCAATTCCCGATGACATCCGCGTGGAGTTTCCCATCGACACGACGATGCCGGGGTCAATTACCCCTGCTAATGTTATGGTAAATGGGAACGCGGTGACTAGCGCCACCATGGTGGGTAGAATGGTTACCCTTGAGGTAAGCGTGGACGTTCCGGCCGGTGCGGTGACCGTTGTCTTCGCGGCGGCGGCTGACATACAGAACCCGTCTACCGCCGCGTCTTACACCCTGGAGGTATCTACCAGCCGAGAGGTTACCCCGGTTACCTCAAGTTCCTATACGATTACGGATGTGCCACCTAGCGTACCTACCGTAACTGACGTGAACCCACCCAAGGCTAACCAGGGGGAGACACTGGATGTTTTCATCCGTGGAGATGACTTCACCGGGACTACGACAGTCAGCTTTGGCTCTTTGATAACTGTCAATAGCTTCACCTTTGTGAATGATGAGAACATAGAGGCCAATATCACCCTTGATGCGGCGACGACGACGGGCACGAGGGATGTCATAGTGAGCACAGGGGCTGGTCCAGGGACCGGAACCGCCATCTATGATGTTACGATTGTGGGAACGCCGCTGGTAGATGTCTACAATGG
>JACZSH010000026.1:0-2468 GCA_022574315.1 Chloroflexota bacterium
GGGTGTGTGGGGGGATGGGTATTATTCGGTTTTAGTTGGTGATGTCATGGCGAGCCGAAGGCGAAGCAATCTATATCGATTGTTCAGCTATATCAGAGATTGCTTTGTCGCGGCGCTCCCCGCCATGACAAGTGGCTTCAACCAAAGGCCAACAGAACCGGGGATGGCAGGGTGTACTTTAATCGATGGAAATCAAGCCCTGCCTGATGGCAACGACGACGGCTTCGGTACGGGCATTGGCGTTCAGCTTGCGCAGGATGGAGGTGACGTGGTTTTTAATGGTCTGTTCGCTGATATCAAGCTGGGCGGCGATTTGCTTGTTGAGGAATCCCTTGGCGATGTAATTCAGGATTTCTATCTCCCGGGGGGTGAGTGGAGAGATAAAGCCTTCCGCCTCGCTGCGCAGGGAGAGTTCCTGGAACTGGTGCAGGACCTGTTCGGCGAGCTTGGGACGGGTAGTCAGGGTTTCGTTGATAGGGTGCTCGCCGCGGGCGACACGCCTGATGGTATCGACCAGTTCATCGGCGGTAATCTCTTTGTGGTGGTATGCCCCGGCCTGGGCCTTGAGGGCCTGGAAGATCTGAGCGTCGTCCGTGTTGGCGGTGAGGATAATGACACCAACATTAGGCAGGCGCTGTTTTATCCGTTTGGACAGTTTCAGGCCGATGTCTCCGGGGGCGTCAATGTCTATCAGGGCGACATCAGGGGGCTGGAGGTCAATAGCGGAGAGCACTTCATCACTTATCTCAGCGGAACCGGTGACGACGATGTCTTCGACGGCATTAAGGGAATGCTCAATTCCCTGCCGATACATGTACTGCTGACTGATAATGGTTACCTGTATCTTGTTCATCTTCATATTGTCTGTGGAGTGGCCGGATCCAGACAAAGTCACCTCCTTACTTTTTCGGTCACGGGTGGGGTGGCGACGCCAGTTATGGACAAAAAGACCTTGATCAGGTGAGGGTCGAACTGGGTGCCGGCACCGCGCTTCAATTCTTCCCGCGTTTCAGCGGCGGAAAGGGCCTGGGAATAGCTGCGTAGGGTGGTCATGGCGGCAAAGGCGTCGGCGATGGCCAGAATGCGGGCTTCCAGCGGGATGTCATCGCCTTTCAAGCCCTCAGGATAGCCGGTGCCGTCGTATCTCTCGTGGTGGTGGAGAATACCCGCCAGGCAGGGGGCGAGCTGGGGGGCATGGCTGGCGATATTGACGCCGACCTGAGGGTGAGTCTTGATGACCGCCCATTCGGCAGGAGTTAGCTTGCCTGGCTTGTTCAGTATCTGGTCACTAATGCTGATTTTGCCGATGTCATGGAGCAGGGCGCAGGTCTCCAGCCTGGTTACTTCGGACGGCGCCAGGTTGAGAGCTTCCGCCAGGGCGGTAGCATACTCGCCCGCTTTTTTGGAGTGGTGGCGGGTGTAATGGTCCCGGGCATCCACGGTTATGGCCAGGGCGTAAATGGTGCTGAGGGTCTCACCGTTACGGGTCTCGGTGGGGGAGGGTATGGTTTCGGTGGTTTCTTCCAGAGGGAGCAAGGTTCCCGAGGCGCATTGAGAGCGGTTACCGCCGGTTCGTTTGGCGAGATAGAGGGCACTGTCAGCGGCGGCGATAACTTCCGTGGCGCTGATACCGTCGGCCGGCCAGCTGGCGAGGCCGAGGCTGGCGGTGACCGGGATATGGCCGCTTTCGATGTCGGCAGCTATCTTTTTACGGACACGATCCGAAACCTGAATGGCGGCGTCAAGGGAGGTGTTGGGAAGGAGAATGGCGAATTCATCACCGCCATAACGGAAAGCCTGGTCACTGCCGCGGATTGATTTTTTCATAACGGAGCCAATCTGGTGAAGAAGTTTATCTCCGGCGAGGTGACCGTAAGTGTCATTAAAAAGTTTAAAGGAGTCAAGGTCCAGAATGATTATGGACAGGACACCTCCGTAGCGGCTGTGCCGGCTAACTTCACTGGCAATCAGTTCGTCAAGGGAGCGGCGGTTGAGCAGGCCGGTGAGTTCGTCCTTGCGGGCTTTTTCTTCGACTTCCGCATAGAGCTGGGAATTTTCCACGGGCATGGCAATCTGGGAAGTGAGCTGTTCGAGGAGGGTGATGTGGCGGGGGCTGTAGGCGTTCGGCTGGCAACTGGCTACGGTCAAGCTGCCGATGGCTTTACCTTTGGCAAGGAGCGGGAGGGACACCAATGAGCGAATCCCCTGATTGAGATGTAGTTTCCCGTTGACGAAGCGGCTTTCCTGTGTCAGGTCAGGCTCGACGACGATTTCCTGGTGGTGGGTGACCCATTCCGTGGCGGTGCCCCGGAGGGGCAGGCGTTCGCCTACCTTCCAGGCGGAACCTATCTCAGAGAAAAGGGCCAGGACGTGGAGGTTATCTCCTTTAACCAGGGCGATAGAGGCCCAGCTGACGTCGACCACTTTTTTCAGCTCATGGATAAAGTTGTCATATATTTCTTGAATAT
>JACZSH010000026.1:2478-13229 GCA_022574315.1 Chloroflexota bacterium
TAGCCGTAACGGCGAGCGGGGTTCGTTCCCCGGTTTGCCGTGCTGGGTCGATTGAGGAAGATTGCGCCAAAATGTAGAGATTACTCTCCTCAATCAGAGTAATCGTTGCCCAGTTAACATCCACGACCTTTTTTAATTCTTCTATAAAATTATCGAATATCCCTTGAATATCCAGGCTGGAGGTGATGATGGCACTGGAGCGGTTTATCACGGAGAGCTCTTCTTCGCGCTCCCGGAGTCGCTCGCGGAGGTATTCTTTTTCGATACTGACGGCGACCTGGCCGACGATGTTCTCCAGCAGGCGGAGGTCCTCGAGTGAATAGCGGCCGTGCCGCTTTCTGTCAAGCACCAGAATACCGATGAGTTTTTCGCGGCTAATCAGGGGGACAATGAGCTCTATTTCGTGGGCGGTAATCTCTTTTTTTTCTTGCTCCCACAGGCTGCGGAACTCGGGCAGGATGGAGAGGGTTTCCCTCATCAGTAGCTTCTGCTCGCGCCGCAGGAACTCGACGACCGGATTGTTCCCGGTGAGTTTCAGGGTGGAGAGGGGATTGTCGAGGTCCCCGGGTTCGGTAAACCGGGTGGTAAATATTTCAGTATCAGCTTCAGGGAAGAGCAGAGCGGCGCGCCGGCAGCCGACGGCGCGGGTAATGAGCACCAGTAATTCACCGCCCTGTTCCGTCAGGCTGAAAACGCCGTGTATCTTATCGGCGAAGTCGGCTAACTGCTGGCGGTAATCATAATTTTTTCCCTGGAAAGCTTTACCCATCGTCCGGAAGAGATAGTCGCGCAGTCGATAAACAAAGATGGCGACGCCAGTGGCCGCGGCAATGGCGATGAGAGTACCGGTAAGGTCGAGCGCAAAATTGAGCATGTTATTGAGTAAGACGAGGAGGAGCCCGTAAGTGGTAGCTCCGATGGTACCCAGGATAAGCCAGAGCAGGCCCCGGCGTAAGACGAGGCGGATATCGAGTAGCTGATGCCGAATGGCGGCATAGCTGAGGATGAAGGCGGCGATAAGGTTGCCGAGATGGGCGATGGGGAACTCCCTTCCCCAGGGGAGCAGGGAGCCGAAAATAAAGAGAAGCAGGACAGCGAGACCGAGGAGTAATGATACAATCTGGCTGCGGAGCATGGGGTTATCTAAAACCCTTAACCTTCTCCAGAAAACGTAGGTCATTCTGATGGCTAGCGTCACCAGAGGAATGGCTAGAAAGATGACTCCCCAGCCGTAGTCAAGATAGAGCTTTTCGCCGTTGACTTGAGTAACTCCTTCCGGGATATAACCAAATAGTATCAGGGCGATCATTCCCGCCAGTGAAATATAGGCAAATGGTAACCATCGCCTCTCACCCGGGGCAAAGAAAGAAGAGGCAAAGCGGTAGAACTGCACTCCCGTCAGGGCGAGGGTAATGAGAATAATTTGAAGGAAGAGGAAATTAAGTTGCGGGAAAAAATTACTGCGTAAAAGGACGCTGGTGAGGCTCCACAGCATAGCCGGGACCAGGAAAAAGAGGAACAACCGGTGGCGCTGCTGCCAGGGGCGCGTGCTGATGGTGGTGACCAGCAGCGGGATATAGGCAATGGTGGCGATCAGGGGAAATAAAGTATAGATATTCATAACTGAGGTAATTATCATCCCATATAGGAACGATGTCAAGCAAGCCTAAAGTAGGCTGACCAAAGTGAGGCAGACTAAAGTACTATCCGACGGCGACTTTCTCAGGCTCAGCGGTTGCTTTGACCTCCGGCACGGTTTCCGGCGCGGCCAAGAGAAGGGAGAGGACTTTTGAGGGGGGATTGATGTGAGCCGGCTTGAGATGGGCCAGGTCAGCGCCTTCCGCCTGTCTCTGGGCGGTGTAACGGGCAAAAGCGCCCGGGGACAGCAACTCGACCTCGACCTTGAAGTCAATCATGGTGGCAAAGTCATCGCGAATGAGTGATTCCGTGTCATGGTTGTTATTATCCGACTGGATAATCTGCTCACGGATGGCGGCGGCGACATCGGCCTCGGCGCCCTGGTAGCCATTTTTGAGTTCAAGGTAGAGACTGAGCACCGGCTCGCCGTCTTTCTTGAAGGCAGCCCAGTCTTCGTAGGCAATTCCAGTATTTTCGATTGCCTGCCAGATTGTCTTTTCGGTGAGTCGAACGAAAACGAAGTCGAGGAGGTCATCAGCACGCCTCTCGAAAACCATCTGGGGCAGCTCAATGCCGAGTCGGTCGTTGCGTAGTGAAGTAATCTTCACCATATCGCCCGGGCGGTATCTGACCAGGGCGCCGCCGTGGAAATTGGTGATGACCAGTTCGTAATTCTCGCCGGCTTTCACCTCGTCGAGCAAAACGGTCCGGGGCTGATAGCTGTTGTCCAGTCGCCACTTGAAGTGCTCCTTTTCCGGGATAAACTCCAGGAAGTTGAGAGTGGGGACGAAGGTCATGCTGTCAAAGTCCCAGGTCTGGGTGGCGACAATGCCGCCTTCAGTGCTGGCGTAGATATCAAGGGGATACTTTCCCCAGAGTTCCTTTATTCTTTCCCGGTAGACACCGCTGTCCAGGCCGCCGCACATGATGCCTCTGATCGGCCACAGGTCACGGGGCAGCAGCGAGCGCCGGGCGAGCTTGCTGCGGGCGATACCTTTCGCCAGGCGGAAGAGCGCCTTGGGATGGGAGAGGAGGGGACGGAAGGATACTTTATTCGAGGACTCGCTGAATTTGTTGCCGACGACGACCAGAACCATGGAGAGTCCGAAAAAGTAATCGAGTCCCTGGGAAAGGGCCTGCTGGAAACCGAGCTTGATTCTTTCCTCAAAAGACAGGTTTTCCGCTTCGTCCAGAGGCGGCAGGTAGTTTGAGGGAGTCTGTAACTCCAGCATGCTGGCCAGAGCACCCGACATATATGGCCGGGGAGCCACGGTGTAGACAATATTGGGGCAGCTCTTGAGGTGAGAGATGTCACCCCAGTCCCGGCAACCGGAGAAGATACCGGCAGCGTACATGATGGTGCTCAATTCCTGTTCGTAGGCATGGGTTATGGGCACCCACTTGCAGGGGTACTCACCGGACTTGCCGGAGGTGTGCACCCATTGGGCGGGCTCGGCGGGGAGGGGGGCTTCTCTCTTTTCGAGGAGCTCGGGGCAGTAATCGGCGTAGGTGGTTAGCGGCACCTGCTCCCGGAACCCGGCTACAGACCGCGGGCGAGCGCCGCGCATAATCTTTTTACCGAGAGTGCAGCGATTCAGCAACTCTAGTTGCTCTAATAGAAGCCGTTTTTGGATGGTCATGAACTGGTCTATGTCGAGACCAATAAAGCCGCAGCACATTTGCCAGAGTTCTTCATTTCGGCCCTGCCGGAGCAGGTCAACTGCTTTTGGCATCTGTTGTCTCCCCAACCGACGTTTTTACCAAACGGATTAAACCGGTTGTACGAACAGACTAAGATAGTTAGGGAGGCTTGGGAAGTGATTGTATTCTAGAAGATTGTTCTAGAACACAAACTCTTCACAGGAAACCAGGAGTGAATTATGCTATAGATACTGGAATTAACAAGAATAAAAAAAATTTTACTGAAAAATAAAAATACCAAGTTGGGTTGCGAGGGATTAAGTGAACGATAACCACACTTTGCTGACGCCGGAGCAGGTAGCGGCGATACTCCAGGTACACGTGCTGACGATATACGGTTATATCCGAAGGGGAAAGCTGGACGCGGTGCGTCTGGGGAGGAACTACCGCATTATTCCCGAAGAATTGACGCGCTTTATAGAGTCGAACCGGATTATTAACCGGCCAGCGGAGGAAAGGAGAGTGAGCCGTGCCTAATAATAATTACCGAAGAGTAGTCGTGACCGGCATGGGGGTCATCAGCCCGATTGGGCTGACCGTAGCCGACATGTGGGAATCGCTGATTGCCGGGAAATCAGGGGTTGATTATATCAGCCGTTTCGACCCGTCGGCCTTTGAGACCAAGTTTGCCGCCGAGGTGAAGGACTTTGAGGCGACGGATTATGTCAGCCGGAAAGAGGCGCACCGCATGGACCGGTTTACCCAGTTCGCGGTGGCGGCCAGCCTGCAGGCGATGGAGGCATCGGGACTGAAAATTGAAAACGGCAACGCCGACGAGACCGGCGTCATCATCGGCAGCAGCGTGGGCGGTCTG
The DNA here is from genome assembly GCA_022574315.1 of Chloroflexota bacterium. Classification (GTDB taxonomy): domain Bacteria; phylum Chloroflexota; class Dehalococcoidia; order Dehalococcoidales; family RBG-16-60-22; genus JACZSH01. Next base: position 6,632 of record JACZSH010000026.1, read on the forward strand.
CTCAAGGCGGAGGAGCAGATTAACCTGCTGAGAGATACCGGGCCGAGGAAGATTAGCCCGATACTGGCGCCGACGATGACCGGGGACGCGGCATCAGTGCAGACCTCTCTGATACTGGGGGCGAAGGGGCCGAACTATTCGCCGTCGTCGGCCTGTTCCAGCAGCAGTGACGGCATCGGCCATGCCTGCGAGATAATCCGATACGGGGAGGCCAGGGCGATGATAGCCGGCGGCGCCGAAGCGCCGATAATGCCCATCTGCCTGGCGGCTTTTAACGCGGCGAGGGCGCTATCGGTCAGAAACGGGGAGCCAAAGGTGGCCTGCCGGCCTTTTGACGCCGAGCGAGACGGTTTTGTACTCGGGGAGGGGGCGGCGACACTGGTGCTGGAGGACCTGGATTACGCGCTGGGGCGGGGGGCGCCCGTCCTGGCGGAGATAATCGGCTACAGCGCCAACAGCGACGCTTTTCACATTACACAGCCTTCACCGAACGGGGAGGGAGCGACCAAGGCGTTGAACCTGGCGCTGAAGAGAGCGGAGATAAGTCCGGGCGAGGTGGACTATATCAATTCACACGGCAGCGCCACGGTGCTGAATGATCTCACCGAGACCCATGCGCTTAAGGCGGCCTTCGGGGAGGACGCCTACCGTATCCCGATATCAGCCACGAAGTCAATGACGGGGCACCTGCTGGGGGCATCAGGAGCACTGGAGGCGATAATGTGTATTCTGGCCATAAACCGCGGCGTTATCCCGCCAACGGTAAATCTGGAGCATCCCGATCCGGAGTGCGACCTGGACTACGTGCCCAACGAGGCGCGGAAGGTGGAGATAAAGACGGCGCTGTCGAGCTCGTTCGGGTTTGGCGGCCATAACTCGGTGCTGATTTTCCGGCGATGTGATGAGTGACCGATTTGAAGCGGTGCGGTTAGCGGGTCTTGCCTTTGTGGCTGGAGTTGCCCATTGCCCGAAGCGTCTGGGTTAGTTCTTCGAAGGTCTTGTCCTGGGGCTGTTTGCCCAGTTCCAGTCCGTAGCTAAGGAAAAAATCGAGGAAATTGCGCAGCAGTTCTTTTATGCCGGCGGCATATTCGGCAAAGTCTTCTTTGCTGACGTAGTTCTGGTTTACCGGCTCTTCTTTTAACTGTCCATCGATGAGGAAGCTGAGGAATTCCGAGCAACTCATGTCACCACGGTTCTCGTTAATCTTTTTAACCACATCGGCGTCAACAATCAACATCCTTTTCTCTGCCACGCTAAGCTCCTTCTCTTCTGATTTGAAAAGCAATCCGATAGATAACGACTTCCCGGGGAGTAGGTTGGACGGTTAGAACGGGTAGTCATCTTCAAGACCAAGCATCTCTTTAAGGTTGGTAATCAGCTCGAGCAACTTGAGGCCGCTCTCGGTAACCTGATAGGTGACCGACGGATTACCCATCTGCATCTTGCTGATGAAGCCCTGACCCATGAGATAACCAAGGTATTTTTGTATCTGGCTATAGCTCATGTTGGCACTGTACATTATCTTGGTCTTGCCAGCACCGTTTTCGCCTATTTTGAGCATATCGGCGATAATCTCGATATCCGAGCGCCGACGATTTACCCTCACTGCATTCGCCTCCCGTACTTATGGGGTAAGGACTATTGTACTGGACATAAGTCAGGTTGTCAAGCGGAGGGTAAGGGAACAGGCGGAAAAACGGGCGGAGACGGCGACCGGAAGGCTAAAATATACCCAGGTACCAGTTCAGGATATTGCTTCCCCAGAGCAGGGTGACGATGGCGGCCAGGGAGAGGAAGGGGCCGAAAGGGATGGCTTCTTTACGTTTCTTGACTCTGAGCAGGAGGAGGATACCGGCGATAAACCCGCCCAGAACGGCGGCGGTAAACAGGGCGAGAAAGACCAGGGGGAAGCCGGTGACCAGGCCGATAAGGCCGGCCATCTTGACATCGCCTTCGCCCATGCCGCCGCGGGAGACGAGGAAGGGGACGAGGAGAAAGAGGAAGCCGCCAACGCCGCCAACGAGCCCGTTGAGGGGGGTGGGCCAGGGGAGGGGGATGATTTCCGGCGCCGGGATAAAGAGGCTGATGAGGAGCGCCAGGGCGGCGGCGGGGTAGACTATCCGGTTCAGCAGGAGCCAGTGCTCCAGGTCGATAATGGCGAGGGCAATGAAGATGCTGCCGTAAAAAACGGTGAGCGCGAATTGAGGGCTTAATCCGTGCTGCCAGAAGGCGATACCGAAGAAAACCCCGGTGCCGAGCTCCACCCAGAAGGGGCGGGAGGGGATGGGTGCCCGGCAATAACGGCAGCGTCGGCGCAGCCAGAGGTAGCTGAGCAAGGGGAAGAGGTCGGCCGGAGACAGGGGGTGCTGGCAGGCATCGCAGTGGGAGGGGGGGCGGATAACAGACTTACCGACGGGCAGGCGGTCAATGCAGACATTGAGAAAGCTGCCGACGGCGGTACCGACGAGGGTAAAAACAACGGTCAAGGCGATTTCCATCTTGCTGGTGGTATTTTGAAGGTTTTCCGGCGGCCAGTCAAGGGGAAGCGGCGGGCAGGAACAAAGGCGGTTTAAACGGCGGACAGGGGGTCACGACATATGGCCTTTGAGGAGCCGGGTAATCTCTTCCGGGTCATTGCAGACGGCGAGCAGGTTTTCCAGGTTGATGGTGCCCTGGCGGTACAGCTTTACCAGGGAACGGTCGAGTAACACCGTGCCGAGTCGGGACTGAGTGAGCATGGCATTGGGTAGCTGGTGAAGGCGGCCATCACGAATATTATTTCTTACCGCCGGACTGGCCATCATGACTTCGATGGCGGCGACTCTGCCGGTGCCGTCCGCCCGGGGAACCAGCGTCTGGCACAGGATGCCAACGAGGAGGGAGGCCAGGCGTGACTGAACCAGGGGACGTTCGTGGGGGGGAAAGAGGTCAATGATACGCTCGATGGCCTGGGGGGCGCTGGGGGCATGGCCGGTGGTCAGTATCAGGTGACCGGTCTCGGCGATGGACAGCACCGCGGCGGCCGTTTCCTGGTCGCGCATTTCGCCGACGAGGATGACGTCAGGGTCCTGGCGTAAGACGTGTTTTAACGCCTGCGCGAAAGAGAGGGTGTCATTACCCAGTTCGCGCTGGGTGATGGTACAGCGGTCGCTGGTGTAGACGTATTCGATGGGGTCTTCAATGGTGACCACGCGGCGATTCTGAACACCGTTCAAATAGTCAATCATGGCGGCCAGAGTGGTGGACTTGCCGCTGCCGGTAGGCCCGCTGACGATGACCAGTCCGCGGGGTTTCTGGACCAGCTCCTTGCATATATCGGGTAGTCCCAAATCCTCGATAGTGGGGATGGTGGGAGGGATGAGGCGAATGACCATGCTCACCGTTCCCTGCTGGCGGGCCACGTTACAGCGGAGGCGGCCGACACCGGAGAGGGTGTAGCCGAAATCGAGTTCCAGAGTATTGTGGAAGGCGGTCTTTTCATCTTCCGAGGCTATCCGGTGAAAGGCCTGTTCAATGTCATCGGGGGTTAACGGTGGCATATCTTCGACCGGCTGCAGTGAGCCGTGGAGGCGAAAGAGGGGTGGGCGGGAACTGACCAGATGCAGGTCAGAAGCGCCCCGGTCAGCGGCCAGGCGAACTACGGAAAAGATATCCATGGTCTCAGTCTCCCGTCTCGAGGACCAGGATGAAATCCATGTTCCCGTCCCCGGATTTAATCAGGCTGGCGATAGTGATGCCGGTGAAACTACCGCTGCTATCCAGGTCTTTCAGGTAGGCCAGTACCTCGACCTCGCCGGGTGCCCGGCCGTCAAGGGTAAAAACGCCGCGGCTGTAATCGATACGGGTCAGCTTTAGGGTGGCCGGCAGGCGGTTCACGGCGGTGGTAATGGAGTCGATACCGGCACTCTGGCTTTCCAGGGTTTCGAAAGCGGCGACGATATTTTTGCCGGTAGCTTCTGCACTGGCGATTTTCTGATCGAGGTCGGTAATGCGGTCGTTCAATTGCTGTCTCTGGGACTGTTTTTGCTCGAGGAGCCGGTTAGTATCCGCCAGCCTGTCCTCGACGGCCGAAATATCAGCGGCCATGGTCTGGAGGAGCATGACCAGAAAAACGAGCAGGCCGGCGGCGACGACGGCGGCGGGAATGCCGAGGACGTTAATCAGGGAAATGGGTTTGGACCGATAAGGTGCCGGAAGAGCGTTCACATTGGCGATTGCCTGCCCGGCCTCTGTGGCGGGCGTATCTTTGAGGGCCAGGCCCATATTGGGCAGGTAGTAACTGGGGTCCAGTCCGGCGGCGGGGCAGACCAGGGGGGAGGGTAGCGGCAAAACGGGACGGCCGATGCTGGCGGAGAGGGATTGATGGAGTGATTCCTTTCCGGCCAGTTCTCCGGAAACGAAGAGGGGAATGGTGTGGAGGAGGAGATTATCCGGGTTGTTGGTGTTATAGAACTCGATGGTGCGATTCAGGTCCGCCGTTATCAGGTCGAGTTTTTTCGGCCAGGAGATGGTTTTGCCGGGGAAGGGGAGACTGCGGACGGGGTGAATGATGCCATCGGCGATAATAACAATATCGAATTCGTCCGACTGGACGTCGACGGGGATGGCGGTGGACTCACGGGTAGCCCGGGCCAGGGCCAGAGGTTTCAAATCCATGAGGTAGGGTTTAAGTCCGGCCCGGGTCAGCGTTTTCTGGAGGGGGTCAGCGATATGGCGGGGGATAGCCACCAGGAAGACCTGGGTTTTGCCGGGAGGGGCGGGGATGGGATTCCAGGAAAGATAGAGCTTTTCCAGGGGGACGGGCAGAGTGGCTTTGGCTTCCCGGCGCACTGCTTCGTCGAGCATATCATCCGGCAACTGAGGGAAAGTGATGGGTCGGGAAAGGCAATGAAGGCCGCTAATGCCGACGATGACTTTCCCGGGTCTCAGCTTCAGAGCTTTGAAGAGCAGCTTTATCTTGTCGGCTACTTCCGCCTCGCTGGTGACGACACCGTTTTTAATCAGGCCCGCCGGCAGCGGCGCATCCGCCCATTTCTTGACCCGCCCCCCCTGGGTGACGAGCAGCCGGAGACTTTTATCATCAAGATATAAGCTGACCGTTTTTTTAGCCATCATCGTCACCCCGGTAGGAAAAAATGGCCATCTCGATATCGACCGAGGCCGCCTCACCGGTTTCCGGGATGTTCATACCGGCGGTACTGATGAGGCTGGTTGGGTAATCGTGGCTGAGCCGGGTGATAAAGCCGGCAAGGTCAGCTATGTCGCCGGTAGCGGTGATGGAAAGGGGCAGGAGAGGGAGGATAAGGCCAGCCATTTCTGCCTCGGCCCGGCCGGAAGAACGGATAGCGGTGATATTGACGCTGTGGGCGGCGGCAATTTCAAAGAGATGGTCACTGACGGCGATACTGCCGATGGGCTGGGCGAGCATCTCCCGGGCGGCGGCTGACTGTGCCCCGACCTGTTCCAGTTGCCACTCCAGTTCATCCTGGCGGTGGGCAAGAGGTTCATTGTTCAAACCGTTCAGTTTCAACCGGGCGGTGTCCAGATTGCCGGCTAACTCTGCTTTTCGGGTAAGCTGCTGAGAGTATACCGACCAGAGGCCGAAGAGGACAATGGCGAAAATACCAAAGGCGATAATCAGCAGACTCTTTTTACCAAGCTTCAATATTTCCTCCCGTGGTGCCTGACTAATTTGATATTTGCCAGGAGAGTATGCTCGTGGTATCTCCGAGCATAACGTTAGCGACAATGGTGGCGGTGGTGCGGCCGTCTTCAGGGCGGGTGGCGGTGGCCGTGATGCGGTATCCGGTGCCGGTAATTTCACCGACGGCGCCGATATCCGACCGGCTGGCCACCACCCAGGAGTAATAGCCCTCCAGGTCTCCGGCTCCGGTGATATAGAAGGACTGGGTGGCTACCGGATTGTCCTGGGAGACTTCCGGGAGCGGTAGTGTCATTGCCCAGTTGAGCAGATAAGCGCCGGACGAATCCTGAATTTCCTCCGGCTCGCCGGTGGACAGATTTCCGGCGAAGGCCGCCGCTGAACCCGATTGATAGCTGTAACCGGGAGGCATCCGGGCGCCGACCTCCTTAAGGTGTATTATCGGATATCCCGAGCCGGGGAGCCAGGTGACGGTGATGGTGTAGCGGTAGGCCTGAGCTCCTTCGTCCCAGGTCAGAGTGCTGTCAATATCAAGGTAATCGTTGTGCTCACCGGGCTCGATTAACTCGCCGAGGTAAAGGGTAAAGTTACCGGTCTCCACGGTCTCTATGGACACCGCCATCTGATTGATATTGTCCGAGGTCTGCGAGGGCGGCGACTGGCTGTTTTCCAGTGCCCACAGGACTTCGGTCACGCCGGCATCAGCGGCGTAGATGCCGCGGATGTCTTCGGAGACGATACGGCTGCCGTTGAGGATGGTGGCGGTGTAGTTGAGGCCGGGGGCAATGGTCAGACCGCCGATGACGAGTAGCGCCAGGACGGCGGGTAGCACCTGCCCTTGTTGTTCTTTTATCATTTTCCGGCAAAATCCGAACATGGTGTTTTCCTTAATTTACTCCTCAGCTAAAGGTCAGGGCGGTGCGAAACGATATATTC
>JACZSH010000027.1 GCA_022574315.1 Chloroflexota bacterium
CAGGAGGCAGCCGGCCGGAGCGTCATTCCGTCATGGCCTGATTTCAACCGGCAGAGAATGTTGAGCTATATGCTCAACCTCAAGGAAAGGAACTATGCGCCCACCACCGTGGCGCGCAAAGTTGCCGCCGCCCGGTCTTTCTTCAGTTTCCTGATGGCCGAAGGAGTAATCAAGACCGACCCTACCGAGAACATGAGCTCGCCGGCGGTGGGAAAGTCCCTGCCCAAGCCAATCTCTATCGGCCAGGTACGCGACCTGCTCGAACAGCCGAATAAGCTGAGCACGGTGGAAGCGAAAAGAGACAAGGCGATGCTCGAGTTGCTCTACGCCAGTGGCATGAGAATCAGCGAGATGGTCTCCCTGAACCTGGGTGACGTGGATACCACCGGCGGCTATGTGCGCTGCTTCGGCAAAGGGCACAAGGAACGACTGGTGCCTATCTACGAACAGGCCGCCCGTTCGGTACAGAGCTACATTGATGAAACCCGTCCCAAAATGACCCGCCGTAAAGAAGAGGTGGCTCTTTTCCTCAACCCCCGTGGTGACCGGCTCACCCGGCAGGGTTTCTGGCAGAAGATGAAAGAATACGCCCGCTCGGCGGGCCTGGATTCCCAGATTAGTCCCCACACCCTCAGGCACAGCTTTGCCACCCACATGCTGAGCGGCGGGGCTGACCTGAGAGCCGTGCAGGAGCTGCTGGGACACGCCAATATCTCCACCACCCAGGTCTACACTCATCTCACCTCTGAGCACGTTCGGCGCACCTATGAAAAAGCTCATCCCAGGGCAAAACAAAACCGGGGGGGAAAGTCCCGCCAGACTGATTAAGGAGCTGCCAGATGCCAAAAAAATCACGGCGCAGTAAAATATTACAGTATCAGAGAAAGCAGGAAAGACAGCACCTATTGTCCACCGGTGGCGAAGCTCCGGTAGCCACCCCACCGGTTAAAGCGGTGACTCCGCGCGCGGCTGCTCCGGCCTCCCGGAAAACCGCTGCCGGACTCAGGTACCCTTACGTCGCCGCCGAGCTGCGGAGAATCGGCCTGCTGGCGGGGATAATGCTGGCCGCTCTTATCGTGCTGGCTCTGGTCCTCTCCTAGCCTTTCCGGCGGTTAATATGGACTTTACCACGGCAAGAACCAGGTTGATTGATAACCTCGGCAGTGAGATTACGGATAAGCGGGTACTGGCCGCCATGTCCGGCATACCCCGCGAGCTTTTCGTGCCCGTACCCAGCCGGCACCTCGCCTACGAAGATATCCCGCTGCCCATCGGGTTGGAGCAGACTATTTCCCAGCCCTTCATCATCGCTCTGATGACCCAGGCGCTGGCGCTGACCGGCGTCGAGACCGTGCTGGAAATAGGCACCGGCAGCGGCTACCAGACGGCCGTCCTCGCCGAATTGGCCCGGCTGGTCGTTACCGTGGAGCGTTTGCCCGCTCTCTCCGCGACCGCCCGGAAAGTCCTGGACGACCTGGGTTACCGTAATATTGAGATGCATTCGGCTACCGAAACTCTGGGCTGGCCGGACGGTGCGCCCTATCACGCCATCCTGGTCACCGCCGGGGCGCCCCGGGTACCTCCCGACCTCCTCGCCCAGCTGGCTCTCGGCGGGCGGCTGGTCATTCCGGTGGGGACGCGCCACGTACAGGAACTGCAAAAATTTACCCGCCGGGAAAAGAAAAACCTGGTGGAAAACCTGGGTGGTTGCCGCTTCGTCTCACTTATCGGCAAGAGTGCCTGGGAAGAAGCAAAAAACGGCTAACTCAAGGAGGCTTCATGGAAGTTCTGGAGGCAATCAAAGCCAGACGGAGTATCCGCAAATACAAGACCGACCCGATACCCGAGAAGATGCTGGAAACGGTACTGGAAGCGGCACGCCTGGCGCCTTCCTGGGCCAACACCCAGTGTGCCCGCTTTATTGTTGTCCGGAACGGTGCTGTCAAGAATAAAATCGCCGAAACACTATCGGCTAACAATCCGGCTACCGATGCTATCAGGAACGCCCCCGTTACCCTCGTCGCCTGCGCCGAGCTGGCTAAATCAGGCGGCTCCGGCGGCGTGCCGTCTACTGACAAGAGAGAATGGTTCATGTTTGACGTTGCCCTCGCCATGCAGAATCTGGTGCTGGCGGCTCAGTCGTTGGGGCTGGCCACGGTATACGTCGGCCTCTTTAATGCCGGAGAAGTCGCCCGGATTTTACAGGTCCCGGAAGGCTTTTGCGCGGTGGCGCTGACGCCTCTCGGTTTCCCTGACCAGGTTCGTGACCCGCGCCCCCGCAAAGAACTATCTGAAATCGTCTTTTATGACCGGTGGGACGGCCGCTAGGATGCCACGTTGCTAAGCTACCGGAGTTGGATTTTAATCGCTACCGCCCTCTTCGGTGTCGGTATTCTTCTGGGCCAGCTGATGCCGGTTACCAGCGCCGAGTTTTTTGCTGAGGACCTGACCGCCCTCCAGGAACTGGCCGCCATGCTGGGCCCCTTCCAGCTTTCCACCGCCGTTTTCATCTTTTTCAAAAACGTCCTGGCGCTGGCGGTCAGCTTCATCTTCAGCCCCATCCTCATCCTGGTACCGGTGCTGGCACTGACCATGAATGGCTGGATTCTCTCTTTCGTCTCTACCCTGGTAATCCAGGAAGAATCGTGGGGTTTCCTTCTCGCCGGACTGCTGCCGCACGGCGTTTTCGAGCTTCCGGCCATCATCATCGGCGAGGCGGCCGCCCTCAGCTTTGGCGCAATGGCGATACTACTCTTAGTTCAACGCGAGAGGAGAGCGGTGCTGATTTCAACCGCTAAACAAGACACCAGTCATATCTTTCTATCGCTTGCTCTCTTTTTTTTAATTGGCATCTTTCACACCGCAATCATTTTAGCACTATTGAAAGAAGAAACAAGAGCCCTTATAATACCAAATATGAAACAGAATGCAAAGTACCTGCTGATTGCCGTCACCCTGCTGCTGCCCGCGGCCGTCATCGAGACCTATATTACCCCGCTGTTCCTGCCCTGACCTGTAAGGAGGAAGGCTCATGAACGAGTTAGGTTTATCGGTTCCTTTCTGGATAACGGCCCTGCTCTGGATGGCAAAAACCATCTGGCTCACCGTCATCTGCATATTCCTTGCCTGGCTGGGCATCCGGGCGCTTGACGCCATGACACCTCACATCCCTCACCGCCAGCGCATCGGGGAGAGCCCCATTGCCACCGGCCTCTTCATCGCCGGCTTCTATATCCTGGCCGGCCTCGTCATCCACGGCGCTTCCACCGCCCCCACCGTCATCGGCGGCCCTGTCCTCGGCTATTTCTTCGATTTCCGGCGCCTCGGCTTGCTGGCCCTGAGCTTCCTGGTCAGCCTGCTCATCGGTATCGCCCTCTTCTACCTGGTCGATAAACTGACCCCGAAGATACCCTTTGCCGGCATTAAGAACGACCCGGTAGCCGCCGGGATTCACGTCTTCGGCTACCTCGTTTTCTTCGGCCTGATACTCAACGCCGCCCTGACCACGCCGTTATAGGTTGCCGTAATGAAAAAGGCCGCCGTTTTGCTGGTTCTGCCCTTGCTCCTGATAGCCGCGCTGGCCGCCGCCGGTGACGCCCTGGCCACTCCGTCTGAGGACTTCCGCGAGGTAAATGACGACATCGTGGACGATTGGGGTATCAGCCGCACCCGTGCCGCCGGCAAGGACGGCTTCTACCAGGTAACCAGCACCGGTTTCCGCCCCGTTATCGCCTTTGAAAGCCTCGGCGTGGAAGCCGATATCGCCTACCGTCTCGGTGAGCAGATGGCGGCAAAATACCCGGACCGTATTCAGCGGGCGGAAAAGATATTCCAATTCGCCCGTGACCGGGTACTGTATACCTCGGACACCGACCAGTTCCAGCTTGACGAGTTCGCCCAGAACGCCGACGAGGTGGCCGCCGCCATCGAGGAAAACGGCACCGCCCGCGGTGATTGTGAGGATAGCACCCTGCTGCTGGCGGTCATGTATCAGGGGGCCGGCTTCCGTTCGGCAATATCCATCGCCCCCGGTCACACCGCCGCCCTGGTCTACCTGCCCGAATATAAGAAATCCACCAGCTTTGAGCTGGCTGGAGAGTCTGGCTGGATCTGGGCGGAAGCCACCGGTAAAAACAACCCCCTCGGCTGGGTGCCCAAGGAGCTTGTCAACGCCGAGATTGCCGCCTATGAAATAACCGCCGAAGACATCGACTCCGCCGCGCCCGAGGGAGGCATGGTCACCGCCGTGGCCACCGGCGGCGGTGGCGGAGGAGGCGGCTTTTCCTTCCCCTTCTTCGGCGTCATCGGCTTTCTCTGGCTCATATCCCTCTTCCGCAGACGACGCCCCCGCTGACCCTCCCCATCCCTTATTTGCCGTCCCCACCCTCTTTGTTTATAATAGTACCGAATATCCTATAAAAAGCGGGTGATTACATGAAACAATACGGACTGGAAAACATCAGGAACATCGCCTTCCGCTCCCACGCCGGCGCCGGCAAGACCTCCACCGCGGAAGCCATCCTTTTTGCCGCCGGGGCAATCAAGCGTCTGGGCAAGGTCGACGATGGCTCGAGCGCTTCCGATTACGACCCCGACGAGATAAAGCGCAAGATTAGCATCAACCTGACCCTGCTTCCCTGCGAGTGGCGGGACAAAAAGATAAACATCATCGATACTCCCGGCTACTCCGATTTCGTCGGCGAGGTCAAGGCATCGATGCGCGTCACTGAAGGCGCCGTCATCATCGTCTGCGCCGCCTCCGGCGTCGAAGTCGGCGCCGAGCAGTCCTGGAATTACTGCCAAGAGGCTGACCTCCCCCGCCTTATTTTCGTCAATAAAATGGACCGGGAGAACGCCGATTTCACCAGGACGGTGACCGAAATCCAGTCCAAGTTCGGTAACAAATGCCTGCCCGTTCAGCTCCCCATCGGTGCCCAGAGCAGCTTCCAGGGCATCGTCGACCTGCTTACCATGAAAAGCCACACCGGCACTCCCCCCAAAGAGGGCGAGGTCCCGCCTGACCTGGCGGACACCGCCGCTTCCTCCCGGGAAAAGCTGGTCGAGGCAATTGCCGAGACCGACGATGCCCTCATCGAGAAATACCTCGGTGGCGAGGAGCTTACTCTCGACGAGCTCCGCCACGGCTTGCGGCAGGCTACCGTCAGCGGCAGCGTTGTCCCCATCCTGGCTGGCTCGGCACTTCAGGGCGTCGGCATCAACTGGCTGCTCGATGCCTTCAGTGAATACCTGCCGTCACCCGCGGACCGAGAAATCAGCCTCGCCGCCGACTCAAAACTGCCGGAATTAAAGCCGGCGCCGGACGGCCCTCTGGCGGCGCTGGTCTTCAAAACCACGGCTGACCCTTATGTCGGTAAGCTGACTTACTTCCGGGTCTATTCCGGCACCGTCAGCAGCAACTCGCACGTCTGGAACGCCGCTCGGGAAGAAGACGAGCGGATTGGCCAGCTCTTCATGCTCCGGGGCAAGACCCAGGAAGCGGTACCCCAGGTGGTCGCCGGCGACATCGGTGCCGTGGCCAAATTAACCGTGACCGCCACCGGAGATACCCTCTGCCAGCCGGACAAGCCGGTGAAAATAGCCCCCATCCAGTTCCCGGCGCCCATTTTCAGCGAAGCCGTTTACCCCAGGACCAAAGCCGACCTTGACAAGCTCGGCTCTTCGATAGCCAGGCTGGTGGAAGAAGACCCCACCCTCATCCATCGGCGGGATGCCGATACCCACGAGACGATTCTCTCCGGTATGGGGGATACCCAGCTCGCCGTCGCCGCCGATAAGATAGCGCGCAAATTCGGGGTCAGTGTCGAGTTGAAAACCCCCAAAGTCCCCTACAAAGAGACCATCACCGCCCCCGCCAAGGCCGAATACAAGCACAAGAAACAGAGCGGTGGCCACGGCCAGTACGGACACGTCCGCCTCGCCCTGGAACCCCTCCCCCGCGGCACCGGCAACCAGTTTGCCGAAAAAGTAGTCGGCGGTTCCGTCCCCAAGAACTACATCCCGGCGGTGGAAAAAGGCTTCAACGAGGCCGTGCTGGACGGCGTGCTGGCGCACTGCCCGGTCGTCGACGTCCGCGCCACCCTCTACGACGGCAGCTTCCACCCGGTCGATTCCTCGGAAATCTGCTTCAAGATTGCCGGCTCCCAGGCCATGAAGAAAGGCTTATCCCTGGGACAGCCCATCTTGCTGGAACCCATCATGAGCATCACCATCACCATCCCCGGTGACATGACCGGTGATATTATCGGCGACCTGAACACCAAGCGCGCCCACGTGCAGGGCATGAACCCTTCCGGTGACATCAATATCATTGAGGCTCAGGTGCCTCTGGCCGAGGTCCTGCGCTACGCCATCGACCTGAAATCAATGACCCAGGGCAGGGGTACTTTCACCATGGAATTCAACCATTACAAAGAAGTGCCCGCCCACGTCACGCAGAAGATTGTCGCCGAGATACAGGCCGCCGAAAAGACCTAGTTAATTACCTGAATCTGTACAACTACCTGGATTCTTCGCTTCTCTTAGCATGACACAAGGAAACTCTGTCACCCTGAGCGGAGCGAAGGGTCTCACCCCGCAGGACATACCAAGACACTAGCCCTACCCGGTAACTCCGGTCAGGTGGCTCGGATTTCCTGCCTCATGAAAACCACGTAGCTGGCCGCAAAGCAGATTAAGCTCAGGCTTATCAGACTGGTCAGGTGAGGCCAGATGAGCAGGATGCTCTGCCCCAGACTGAGCGGATTGGGTATCATGTAAGCTACCTGACTCATGGTCAGCATCCCCAGGCTGCCCACCACCACCGGCGTCAGCAGTCCTCTCGTCGCTTCCTGGTACAGTACGATGGGCGAAGTCCGCGTTATCATCTGCGCCAGTTCCCCGTTGCGCACCAGTTCCGCCTGGGTGGCGTCCACGGTGGGGATGAAAGCGTTGGCAATGGCCTGGGCCACCAGCAGGATAAAGATACTGAAAAAAAGCCAGATACCCAGGGAAATAAGCAGCGACGATGCAATTCGTCGCAGCACCACCGAGAAAAGTATCGCCAGCGCCATCCAGAAAGCGCCGTAAATAATGGTCAGCACAAGGTACATGAAGAGCCGGATGATTTCTTCAGCCGTCGGCGGCACGCCAATCATTCTCAGGCCGTAGCCGGAGATCAGCAATATCATCGTACCCACCATTATCGACAAAGTCACTATCCCGGCCAGGAACTTCCCGTTAATAACGCTGTCCCGGTAAATTGGTTGGGACAGTACCCGACTCAGCGTGCCACCGGTGCGCTCGCTGTTGATAGCGTCGAACCCCAGGGCGATGCCGATGAGAGGGACTATCAGAGCGATGAGAACGGGTAGAGAACCGAAGAGCGGGATGCCCGGCGTGGTGAAAAGGCCCAGGAAGATAAACCCCTCTGGTAAATTTGTATTACGAATACCCTGGGAAGCCGCCCAGAGTCCGACGGCGCTTACTCCCAGCATCATCGCGAACAGGATTATGAACCTGATACTGGTAAAATAGTCGGCCAGTTCTTTGCGCAGAATTGCGGTCACGCCTCTAGTTCTCCTTAAAATATTTCATATAGATATCATCCAGCGAGAACTCCTGTATCTTCATCTGGATGAGCGGGAAGTCCATCTGCACCACTGCTTTAGAGATTTCCGCCCTCAGGTCGGTATCGGTACTTATCAGCAGCCGGTTTTCCTCCACCTGAACGTCCCCAACTCCCTTGATTGTTTGCACCGTTTTGATGAGTGCCTCGTTTGGCTCGACGGTCTCAACCTCGATGCTGAAACGCCCGCCGGCCATGGCTTCCCGGCCCAGCTGGTCAATGGAACCCTCGATTACCATCTTACCCTTGGACAGGATGCCGATGTTGTGGCACACCCGCTGCACCTGGTACAACTGGTGGGAAGACAATACCACCGTGGTTCCCATCCCCGGCAGCTCGGCAATCAGGTCGAGCAACTGGTTTATCCCTTTCGGGTCCAGTCCGGAGGTCGGTTCATCCAGGACCACCACCTTCGGTTTCTTGATAAGCACGTCGGCAATTCCCAGGCGCTGCTTCATTCCCCGGGAGTACTTGCCCACCGTTTTCTCTCTTTGTCGCGCGGCGCTGGCATTTTCCATCACCTCCGCCTCGGTCAACCCCACCATTTCCAGCACCTCATCCACCCGACGGCCAATCTCCCCGTACGCCACGCCGTTCAGCTCGGCGATAAACTTCAGGTTCTCCCGGGCGGTAAGATTCTCGTAAAAACCCACCTTCTCCGGGAGGTAACCTATCAGGCGCTTGACCTGAATCGGCTCCCGGGTCGGGTTGTAGCCGCATACTCTCGCCGTGCCTTCGGACGGCTCGGTCAGCCCCAGCAGCATCAGGATGGTGGTGGTCTTGCCGGCGCCGTTTGGGCCGAGCAACCCGAACACCTCGTTATCTTTCACGTGCAGGTTGAGGTGGTCGACGACGGTAACCCCGTCGTACCTCTTGGTCAGGCCCTCGGTCTCGATGGCAAATTCTTCGCTCATTCCCTACCGCCGACTAAACCGCATAAAGATGACCACCAGACTGGCAATGACCAGAACGATGATGATAACGCCAACCCATCCCCAGATGGTCGGGCTTTCCACGGTAACCCTGATGGTCAGGTCCTGGGCGATCGCCTGTGACCCTGATGCCCTCAGCGTTATCTGGTAGTCCCCGGCTATCGTTTCCGGAGGTGGCTTGATGTTTACGTCCACGGTCTGGACCTTCAGCGCCTCCAGTGAATCCACCGTGTCCGGTGTAAACTCAATCGTCCACCCTTCCGGCTTGGTGGAAGAAAAATTAACTTTATCAATATCGGCCGTGCCCAGGTTGATTACCTGTGCCGAGAAGAAACTATCTTCACCCGCCGTGGCGGTGGTATTGTAGCGCTCCCCCACCGGCGCCATTATCAGGTTATACCGGGCGGTAATAATGGCGGTAAACTCAACGGTGGCGCTCAGTTCACCGGTTTCCGCGTCGACTACTTCCAGGGTTATGGAGTACTCTCCGGGTTCCGGCAAAGGCAGGAAAGGAGGCGTAGCCACCACCCGCGTCTTATCGGTAAAGGTAAACCCCGGCTTCAAACTGATGGCGGTCAGCTTCTTTTCCTTCTCGTAGGGTGGTGTCATGTGGATATTCCATTTCTGGGGCACCTCGGTAATCAGGTTAAAGGTGCGCGGGTTATCCGTCATGCTAGCGGCCGTGTAGAGGAATTCCACTTCGAAGACGAACTCTTCGCCGGCAATCGCTTCCAGCGTCGGGTACAATTGCCTCAGCTCAATCTTGGGGTCTTTGAACCCGGTATTAACGGTCACCCTGATGTCAACCTGTAAGGCGGCCACTTCGTCTCCACCCACGTTCAGGTTAAGCATGTAATCTCCGGCCTGGGTCTTTTCCGGCACTTCGAGGAAAAGTTCTACCCGTCCGGTTTCCCCAGCCGCCAGGGTGACAACCAGCTTCTGTTCAAACTCGACGTCCCAGTCTCTGGGACCTTCGACAGCAAAAGTGATATTGTTTATCGCCCCCGTGCCGGTATTCGTCAGGTAGAAGTTAATGCTTTTATCTCTGCCCGCCACGATGATTGTGTCATACCGTTCCAGCAGCGGGGTAAGCTCCAGGCCATATTCGAACTCCTCTTCCGGTATCTGCTCCGGTTCCGGGTCTTCCTGGGCCAACACCGCTCCCAGGGGGGCTAACGCCAGCAGGCTTACCACTAGCAGACAGATTATTCTCACAAATTTCATTACATGCCACCTCATCATTGCTTTTTCTTGAATTCAGTACCAGACGGTAATCAGGCCGATGGGTTATTTTACAACACTTCAGTGATAAACTTCAACCACCACCGGCCGCGCCTGAGAAAAATTCCTTTCTACTGGTCTTATCGCCTCGGGTGAATTAGAAACAATTTTACAATACCTCTATTATACCTTAATTAGAATATGCTTAGAAAGTAATAATAATGCCGGCTCTCTGGCCGGCCCACTTTAACGGCAGAGCCGGGAATTCCGGGCACACGTCGGCATATCGCCCTGAAGCAGGCAGCCTCTCTTTTTACCTTCCGTAAACGTATCTCGGCGGTCGTATCCGGTGCCAGGCCTCATCGCAGGCGGCAAGCTCCGCCATGGACAGTTTCACATCCGCCGCTCCCAGGTTTTCCTCCAGCTGCTGCTGCGAGGTAACCCCGAGGATAACCGAGGTAACCGCTTTATTGCTCAACGTCCAGGCCAGGGCAAACTGGGGCAGGCTTCTTCCGCTCTCCCCGGCCGTCTTCTTAAACTGTGCCAGCGCCTCGAAGTTGGCCGCCGTCCAGTACCGTTCGCTGTACTCCGGACCCTCACCCTTAATGGCAAACCGAGTGCCGGCGACCGGTGGCTTATCCGGGTCATGCTTGCCGGTAAGCAGCCCGCCCGCCAGGGGATTATAAGTGCACACTCCCAGCCCCTCGTCCTCGCAGAAGGACAGCAGTTCGTACTCGTTTTCCCGCGTAATCAGGTTGTACGGCGTCTGGACGCACTCGAACCGCGCCAGGTGGTTAACCTCGCTCACCCAGAGCGCCTTGCATATCTGCCAGGCGCGGCAGTTGGAATAAGCGATGTACCTCACCTTGCCCTGGCGGACCAGGTCGTCCATAGCGCGCAGTGTGACCTCGATAGGCGTGTCGTAGTCCGGTTTGTGGGCGTAATAGAGGTCAATATAGTCTGTTTGCAGACGGCGCAGACTGGCTTCTACTCCATCCATGATGTGCTTGCGTGACAGCCCGAAATCGTTGACTCCATCCCCGGTGGGAAAGGCGACTTTCGTGGCCAGTACCACGGACTGACGCTTCCCTTTCAATGCCCGCCCCACTATTTCCTCGGACCTTCCCTCGGCGTAGACATTGTCTGCGGTATCGATGAAGTTGACACCGGCGTCCATCGCCTGCTCGATTAGTTTTACCGCCACGGCTCCATCCGCCACCTGCGCCCCGAAGGTCATCGTACCGAGGCATATTTCGGAAACCCTGAGACCCGTTTTCCCCAGCTTTTTGTACTGCATGATTAATTCCTTTCCGGCTTATCCGCCTTTTTACTTTTTTTACCCCGGTTGTCCCGGATGTTTGTTTAACCGCTTTTTCGGCTATAACCCATCTTACCCCTGGGTCATCCAGTCCGGCAGACTCAGATTTACCCGTCTCTGATTCAGCTTTTCGGCAACATCGGCGTCCGGAGAATACCACGGGCCTACCAGGAATTCTCCTCTCGCAAACCGTCCCAGGTCGAATCTTGAGATGTCTATGAAGGTTGTCCTTCCGGTGATTATTAATTCGGCTATCATATCGCCCATCAGCGGGCTGGTCATGAAACCGTCCCCGCTCCAGCCACAGTCCAGGTAAAACCCTTCCACCTCCGGTACTACCCCGAGGATGGGGGCGCTGTCCGGGGTCATATCATAGGCACCGGTCGGACCACCCCGGAAAGAAGCCCTCGCCATCGCCGGGAACCGCGGTATCATCATTTTCATATTGAGGGTGACCGATTCCTGTGCCGCTTCATGGTTGTCGGTATCCGGGTCGGTTAACTTCTCCTGCGCCACCTGGTACCGGTCATAGACGTTAATCAGCCCGGAGCGGTCGGGCCCGTACACCACCTCGTATACCGTATCATGAAGCTGGGGAATTACCGGACTGAAGTCCCACGGCGGATGGAAGAAGGTTACCTCCTGCCGAATGACCTTTATCGGGATATCCACACCCGCCATACGGCCGATGCGGTCGCTCCAGAGACCGGCGGCGTTGACCACTACCGGCGTGGCAATCTCGCCCTGGTTGGTGACCACAGAGGTGATTTTCCCGCCGGCTACTTTTATCCCGGTAACCTCGGTATCTTCATAAATGATGGCTCCAAACTGCCTGGCCCTCGTCGCGAAAGCGTTCACCGTAGCCATTGGATTGCAGTAGCTCGTCTCCTCGTAGTTGATGGCTATCGCCAGGTCTTCTACGTTTATTTCGCCTGGCCAAATCTCTTTTAAGTCTTCCCGGGAAAGAAAACTGATTTTTGCCCCCCACCTCTCGTGGTCGGCCGCCGCCGACTTCATATCCGCCACCCTCTCCTCTGACCCGCTCCATATCCGACCGGTCTGTATATTCTGGGGGTCGCCCCCACCGCCTATAGTCTCGTCAAAGTTATTGAATATTTCCAGGCACTTGCTGGTAATCTTGAGCATTTCCTCGGTGCCATGC
Source organism: Chloroflexota bacterium (assembly GCA_022574315.1). GTDB lineage: Bacteria > Chloroflexota > Dehalococcoidia > Dehalococcoidales > RBG-16-60-22 > JACZSH01. The sequence continues at coordinate 12,258 of JACZSH010000027.1, forward strand.
TGCGGTATCACGCGGGCATTGCTCCATTCCGTAGCGCCTGAACCCAGGTACCGCTTTTCCAGCAGCACCACTTTCTTCATTCCTCTCTTCGCCAGGTGCAGGGCAGTGCTGAGTCCGTGGACACCCCCTCCGATAACCACGGCATCGGCGGTTTTTTTAGCTCTGTAAGCATCGGATGACAGCTCTCCTTTCTCAGGCCTTTCCCCGGTCAGGCACGAACTGCAGGTAAGTTAACATCTTGGCCTTCCCCCTGTCAAATCCAGTCCCGCAAGACGGGTATTGACAGTTCCGGAAAGAATAACTACACTGCAGGTGTAATTGCCTGGAATAATGGCCGCGTAATTACGTACTCGCACATACCCGTGGAGGTTTGAGCATGGAATCCGCACCGGAGACGCTATTGGACGTAGTTTACCGTGGCGGTTGTTGGTGTTCTTTATCCTTCTCTTAGTATGAGCCATCGCCGAAACCGGTCAGGTCAGAGAGCAGAGGAGTACCATGACAGACAAAGAGGAGACAAAACCGCCACGTTTGAAAGAACTGGAAGAAACGCGCCGGCGGATTGCTGAATTGGAAACAGCCGTCGCCGAGCGCAAGCAGGCGGAGGAGGCGCTGCGGGAGAGCGAAGAACGCTTCCGCTCCGTGGCAGAAACGGCAATTGATGCCATCATTTCTGCTGATAGTCACGGTACCATAGTCTACTGGAACAGCGCAGCAGAAACGATTTTCGGTTTTTCGGCTGAGGAGATAGTTGGTAAACCGCTCAACAGAATAATACCCGAACGACTGCGCAAAGCTCATCTAGAAGGCTTAGAACGAGTAATTTCAACGGGAGAGACAAAGGTTATTGGGCAGATAGTTGAACTGGTTGGACTGCAGAAAGACGGCAGTGAATTTCCTTTAGACCTTACCCTAGCCAGATGGAAGACAGAGAGTGAGCAATTCTTCACGGCTATTATCCGCG
>JACZSH010000028.1 GCA_022574315.1 Chloroflexota bacterium
ACCGACCAGATGAAACGCAAGCAGCCGCCCGGCTACGACCGGCTCTGCCGTGAGCTGAGCGCTGAGGAAAGGGCGAGTAAGGAAGCAAATGGTATCATACCTGTCGTCCGTTTCAAAATACCGCTGACAGGCCGCACCGGTTTCGATGACATTATCCGGGGCAGCGTCGTCTTCGAAAACAGCACCCTTGACGACTTTGTCCTCTTGAAATCGGACGGCTATCCGACCTACCACCTGGCCAACGTCGTCGACGACCATTTCATGGCCATAAGCCACGTCCTGCGGGCGGAGGAGTGGCTCTCCAGTGTCCCCCGCCACGTCCTCCTCTACCGCGCGCTCGGTTTTGAGCCCCCCCAGTTTGCTCACCTCCCCATGCTCCTGGGCCCCGACCGCTCCAAGCTCAGCAAACGGCACGGCGCCGTCGCCGTTACCGAGTACCGTGACCAGGGCTATTTACCGGAGGCGATGGTTAACTTCCTTGCCCTGCTGGGCTGGTCGCTGGATGATAAGACCGAGATTCTTTCCCGTGAAGAGCTGGTGGCTAATTTTACCCTGGATAGAATCAGTCAGACGGCGGCTATTTTTAACCCGGAAAAACTCGGCTGGATGGACGGGGTCTACATCCGCCGTCTTGAGCCGGCGGACTTCGTGCTGCGGTCGCTGCCTTTCCTGGAAAGGGACCTGCCCGCTGAGGTAGCCCGCCCGCTGGATATCGACTACGTCCGGCGGGTTTTGCCTCTCGTTCAGGAGCGGGCGCGGACACTGTCCGAGGTTGCCGAGTTGACGCGGTTCTTTTTCGTCACTGAGACCATGAACGACCCCGCGTTGCTTATTGCTAAGGAAATGGACCGGGCATCGACCCTTAAGACCCTGAAAGTTTCGCTGGAAAGGCTGGGTAGCCTTCCGGCGTTTGATGAGGAATCTCTGGAGACCGTGCTCCGGCCCCTCGCCGAGGAACTGGCACTGAAGACCGGACAGCTCTTCGGCACCCTGCGGGTGGCGGTAACCGGGCGGACGGCGGCGCCGCCCCTCTTCCAGACCATGGCCGTGCTGGGCAAGACGCTTTGCCTGAACCGGATTGAAACGGCGTTGACGAAATTATCCTGAGGTTGGCAGTGAACATAAAACGAAACACCAAAGACTGGCTCATCGTCATGGTATGTCTGCTCGACGAAGTGGTGGTGGCGGCGCTGGTGCTGCTGGCCCTCTGGTACTTCAAGATTAAACTTCCGGTCCCAGTGATTATCGTCCTGGTTCTGTTGCTGGGCGCCCTTGTCTTCCTCACTTACCGGGTGATTGTACCGAGTTTCCACCGCAAACAGGTAACCGGCCGTGAAGCTATGGTGGGACTGGAAGGTACGGTCACCGAATCACTGAGCCCGGGTGGAGTTGTCCGGGTGGCCGGTGAATACTGGCAGGCCACCTCGGTCGACGGTAATATCCTGGTCGGTGAAGAAATCGAGGTGGTGACATCGGTCAAGCTCAAATTGACCGTCAAACCTAAAGAGACCGAGTGATGGCGTCGGGATTAGTCACCGGAGCGGCGATCGCCCCCGGCTACCTGTCCCTTTACCGGTCGGGGGAGCTGGCGCGCCGCACCGAAGAACTGGAAGCCCGACTCGGTGCCTGTGATATCTGCCCGCACCTGTGCGGTGTCAACCGACTTAATAACGAGACCGGCTTTTGTCATTCCGGTCGTCTGCCCGTCGTCTCCTCGGTATGCGCCCACCACGGTGAAGAACCGGTTATTTCCGGCCGCCGGGGGTCGGGGACCATCTTCTTCGGCAACTGCAATATGCGCTGCGTTTATTGCCAGAACCACCAGATAAGCCAGGACTGGCGGGCGCAGCGTTCTCAGACGGTCGATTCCCACCGGCTGGCCGAATCCATGCTCTATCTCCAGGACGAGCTCGACTGCCACAATATCAACCTGGTCTCGCCCTCGCATTTTGTCCCCCAAATCATGCGGGCTTTGCTGACCGCGGTGCCTGCCGGGCTTCGCCTGCCTCTCGTCTACAATACCGCCAGCTATGATTCGGTGGCATCTTTAAGCGCTCTGGACGGCGTCGTCAGCATTTACCTGGCTGACCTGCGTTATGCCTCTGAAAAATGGGGACGGAAATATTCCCGGGTTTCCGGTTACGTGGCAAAGTCCCGTGCCGCCATCCGGGAAATGCAGCGTCAGGTCGGCGATCTTCGGGTAGACCGGTACGGTGTTGCCTGGAAAGGGCTGATTATTCGCCACCTGATACTGCCCAACGGACTGGCCGGTAGCCGTGAATCGCTGGCCTGGCTGGTTGATGAAATATCGCCGGAGATTACGGTCAGTGTCATGTCACAGTATTATCCGGCCCACCGCGCCCGGCAGATCCCGCTTCTCTCCCGGCAAATATCAACTCCGGAATATACGGAGGTCATGGAAATGCTGGATAGCCTGGGCATTGAAAACGGCTGGATTCAGGGCATGGACGCTCCGAAGAACTACCTGCCTGACTTCAGCCGCCGGGGACATCCCTTTGATTAAGCGGTACGCAGGCGGAAGAAGGTCACTATTGCCGGCGCTTACTTGCCTTTGTTTTTCATCCAGGCAAAATCAGGCTTGTTGCCGTTAATTTTGTCTTTCTTGTTGATGTTCTCAATAAACGTTTTCAGGTCAATCGGTTTCTTTTCAGTCATCAGCCGGGTCCTTTATACTTCTTTAAAATCTTTAAAGTATCCTTATTCTAGCATATTATGACCTCCAAAGCCAGCTTTAGGCTCAGGGTATGAGTTGACGGTCTTAACCGCATTGCTTTCAAGCATGACAAAGTGCTAAACTGTTATTACATGGGCTGTACCGTCACTCAGGAGAGTTTTGATAGCCTCACTTCATACTGGACTGACTCCAGCCATCGCTTGAAGTGGGGTTCTGTTTTTGTCCTGCCTCCCTGGCTGGAGGTATGGTGGCAGGCGTTTCAGCCCGGTAGCCGGCTTTGCCTCTCCGCCGTCCGGCAGGAGGCGGAAATCATCGGTATCGCCCCGCTCCACGTCAAGGAAGGAAAAGCCGCCTTTATCGGCAGCGCCGATGTCTGTGACTACCTGGATTTTATTATCGCCCCCGGGCAGGAAGAAGATTTCTTTAACGCTCTGCTGGATGATTTACTGAAGTTGGATATTAACCAGCTAAACCTGGACTCTTTAAGACCTGATTCCACGGCACTCGTCTACCTGGTGGAAATTGCCCGCCGGCGGGGCTACCTGGTTCAGACCGCTCAAGAAGACATCTCCCTGACGATGGAATTGCCCCCCACCTGGGAAGACTACCTGGCGTCTCTGGCTAAAAAGCAGCGCCACGAAGTAAGGCGCAAGCTCCGGCGTTTGCAGGAAGCGGATAACGTGCGCTACGACTACTTGCGGGTGGAACCGCCGGGGGTGGCCAGGCTGACCGACACCTTCCTGGACATTTTCTCCCGGAGTCGGCAGGACAAGGCCGACTTTATGACTGAGCGCATGGCGGGGTTTTTCCACTCCCTGGCCCTGGCCATGGCGGGGGCGGGTATCCTCCGTTACGGCGTGCTCGAATTGGACGCCATACCGGTGGCGATGATAATGGCTTTTGACTATAGTGAGACCATGTACCTCTATAACAGCGCTTTCCTGCCTGGCTACGACTCGTTAAGCGTTGGTTTGCTCTCTAAAATTCTCGGTATCCAGGAAAGCATCAACGCCGGCCTGAAGCACTGGGACTTTCTGAAAGGGACAGAAGATTACAAGTACCAGTTGGGCGGTCACGAGATACCTCTCTTCAATTGCCAGATAACCTTCCGGTGATTTTATATTGAGATGGTGACGATGAAAAATAGAAAACTGGGAAACAATGGCCGACTCAGGATAGCCATGATTTGTGCCCACAGTTGTCCGGTGGGAAAGCTGGGGGCGAAAGATACCGGAGGGATGAGCGTTTACGTGCGAGAGCTGGCTCGCGAACTGGCCCGGTGTGGGCACGCCGTTGACGTCTACACGCGTGTTCACGACCCGAATGACGCCCAGATTATTCCCCTGGGGGATGATGCCCGCCTCATTCATCTCAGGGCCGGAGAGGACAGCGTTATCGACAAGCTGGACGTCTTTCCCCACCTCCCTGAATTCACCCGCCAGCTGGAAAGCTTCCGGAAACAGAATAACCTCCACTATGACTTGATTTACAGCCATTACTGGCTCTCCGGGTGGGTGGGAAAACAGTTGCAGCGCCGGTGGGACGTGCCCCACCTGATAATGTTCCACACCCTCGGGGCGTTAAAAAATGCTATCGGCATTGGCGAAGGCGAACCCTGGATTCGCGTCGAGACCGAAAAATATCTTGCCCGCAGTTGCCATCGGGTTATCGTTGCCACCGAGAAAGAAAAGCGGGATATCGCTTTTTACTACGGAACGCCCGAAGCATCGATTGCCGTCATCCCCTGCGGCGTGAACCTGGAGCTTTTCCGCCCGTACCAAAAAGAAAAAGCCAGGCAGCAGCTGGGACTGGACGGCAAAGACCGGACCATTCTCTTTGTCGGGCGGATAGACCCGCTGAAAGGGATAGATAAGTTGCTGGCCGCCCTGGCCCTGATAGGTATTCGGGACCGGCTTCGCCTCTTTATTATCGGCGGAGATGAAAATAGCCGACGCGAAATAGAGCGGCTGAAAAAACTGTCCCGGGACCTCCGCATTCAGGAGCTGGTTACTTTTCTCGGACTTATCAAACAAACGGAACTGCCTGTCTACTACAACGCGGCCGACCTCTGCGTGGTGCCTTCCTATTATGAGAGCTTCGGCCTGGTGGCCCTGGAGTCGCTCGCCTGCGGTACGCCGGTAGTCACCACCCGCGTCGGCGGTGCCGAAAGTATCATCCGGCAGGGCGATATGGGCTATGTCGTCGATAGCAATAACCCGGCTCAACTGGCGCAAAAGATGGAACTGTTGCTTACTCGACCCGAAGATAACGGCCGGCAGGCCGGCGCCATGCGGGCACTGGCCGAAAAGTTTAGCTGGTCTAACGTCGCCCGCAAGTTAACCCGGGAATGCCGGGCCGTTCGGAAAAGCTACTTCGCCTGAAAATCCGCTGCCTGGTCGTCCAGTCTGCGTCACTGCCTGGATTCTTCCCTTCTCAGGGCATACTGACGCTTATTTCGGCCCGCCAACGCTAGTCTATCGTTTTCTCATACCAGAGACTGCTCGCCCATTCCTTAAATCCGGCGGAACGGTAAAGGGTAAGGGCGCTGGCGTTGGCGCTGTCTACGGTCAGTTCAACAATACGCACTCCCCGGCTTTCCAGGTAGCTCAGCCCGCCAAAGAGCGCCATCCTGCCCAGTCCCCGGTTACGGTAGTCCCGGTCCACGCCCAGCATGTGGATGCGTCCGGTTATTTCCTCTTTGCCGCCGGTGACGCCCTCTATTTTTGTCCAGCAGTAACCGACCGGTTTACCCGCATCGTAAATGAGCAGTACGTCCTCCGGTAAACTCCGACTCTGCTCAAGGCTCTCGGCTATTTCTTCGGCGGTGTTCGGGTTATATTCCCAGTTGTCGGCAAAACTTCGGTTCTGGAGTTGGGCCAGTTTTTCTTCATCACCCGGCTGCAGGTGCTCTACGGAATAAGTGCCGGCAGCGGTATCCGGAATCTCGACTCCGGCCAGTGACAGTTTCAGCTCGAGGTATCGTTTCACTTTTCGGAAGCCCAGTTCGAGCAGCAGGCGCTGGGCAGCCGTGTTTTCCTGCCTGACATTAACGCGGGCTGCCTTCGCCCCCAGCTCTTTCCCCCGGCGTACCGCCTGGTTAAAAAGCGGCTCTTCCAGTCCCTGTCCGCCGTGCTCCGGCAGGATGAAATAGTTCAGGATGACGCGGTCGGAAGCCAGTTCCGGCACTATTTCCGTCGCGCCGATAATCTCCCCGGATGCTATCGCCACCAGCAGGTCTTGTTCCGGACAGTAGCCCGGCCGATGCAAAATTTCTCTTATCGCTTCAGGAGTGCGGCTCTCCCCGCCGGAAGGTAACTTTGCGGCGGCGGTTTTGAACTTTACATAATTGTCGTAATCGGACGGACGGTAGTTTCTGACTGTGTAAGGGGACGCGCTCATCTAAAACCTCAATGTCAAATTGTATCAGTTAGGGCGATGTTATACAATATTAATTAGTTCAGAGAAAAGTGAGGAGATTGGCATGGCGGTTAAGCAGGCGCAGATAATGGTGGTTACACCCCATCCGGACGATGCTGAATTTGGTGTCGCCGGTACGGTCGTCAAGTGGGTGAAAGAAGGGAAAGACGTTGTTTACGTTGTCTGCACTAACGGCAATAAAGGCACCAGTGATATCAATATGAAACCGGAACGGCTGGCTGAAATTAGAGAACGGGAGCAGCAATGCGCCGCTGATTTGCTCGGGGTGAGAGAAGTCGTCTTTCTGCGCCATGAAGACCAGGGATTGGAAGACACCCCCGAGTTCAGGAAGGAAATCGTGCGCCTGATTAGAAAATACCGCCCGGAAATCGTGGTTACTTCTGACCCGTACCGCCGTTATCTCTGGCATCGCGACCACCGGATAACCGGGCAGGTGGTTCTGGACGCCATCTTCCCGTATGCCCGGGACCTTCATGCTTACCCGGATTTACTGCCGGAAGGTCTTGAGCCGCACAAGGTGAAAGAAGTCTGGCTCTGGACTCTCATGGAAGATATCAACCACCGCTCGGATATTACGGAAACTTTTGATGTCAAAGTTAAGGCGTTGCAATGTCATGCCAGTCAGGTCGGCAACCATCGTTTCCCTGAACTTGAAGAAAGGCTGAGACAGTGGGCAAAGGACCGGGCGGAAGGGGAAGAGTTTGAGCTGGCGGAGGCTTTTCATCGCGTGGAAATACTCTGGTAATCTACGGTTATTATCCGCTGGAAAGCCAGGTAACATCCCCGTGCAGACCGGGGGGGTGCTTCTTTGAGGAGAAGACGGCAAACGCCTCCCGCTCTTTTTTTAGTACCGTGGCGTCTCCGTGACCCGGGAATATCCGGGTGCTGTCGTCGAGAATCAGAATCTGGTTCGTTATCGATTCTATTATCCGCTCGAAAGCGGCCGGCGTATCGGTTTTACCCGGGCCGCCGGGGAAGATGGTATCCCCTGATATCAGATAGTCGCCGGTCTTGAAGCAAAGACTGCCCGGTGTGTGTCCCGGAGTGTGCATGACTTCCAGCCTGATGTTACCGAATGTTACCGTATCGCCGCCGTCAAGCCGGATTTCCGGTGCCGCGGACAGTTTGCCGGCGTCGGCGGCGTGGGCAGCCAGGGGAATCCCCAGTCCGGAGCGTAACTGGGTGAGTGCTCCGGTGTGGTCCCAATGGCTGTGGGTCAGCAGGATATACTTTGGATTGGTGCCCTTCAGGTTTTCCAGGATTTCCCCCGCTTCACCGGGGGCGTCCACCAGTACACTGGCGCCGGTTTTTCGGCAGGCCAGGATATAAGCGTTGGTGCCGAAACTGCCCAGCTGGAGCCGGTCTATCCGCAGGGTTTCATCTTCTACCATGATAGTCATCGTCTGTGTCCACCAGCATACCTTATGGCGTGGTACTGGTCAATAGCCGCCCCCTAGTTTTAAAGTTAACCTGACTGAGCTTCTTTCCCCCCTGACCTGACGGCTCATTGACGGCTGGTGGCAGGCCGATTAAAATAGCATCAGGCGGCTGATAAGGAGAACGGGATGGAACACATTTGGGCGCCGTGGCGCATCCGGTATATCCAGGCGGAGAAACCGGCCGGTTGTTTTCTATGTGAAAAGCCCGCCCAGGACGATGATGCGGCCAATCATATCTTATTCCGGGGAGAAAAAAATTACGTTATCCTGAACGGGTACCCGTATAATCCCGGCCACCTGATAGTGGCTCCTTATCGCCATATCGCCGGCCTGGAAAAGCTGACCGTGGAGGAACGGCACGAGCATTTTGATATCGTCAGCCGTAGCACCGAAGTTCTTGACCGGGTGTATCACCCTGACGGATTAAATATCGGTATAAACCTGGGCAGGGCCGCCGGGGCCGGTCTTGAAGAACACGTGCATACCCACATCGTTCCCCGCTGGCAGGGCGATACCAACTTCATGACCGTCATTGCCGATATCCGGGTGCTGCCTGACGCGTTGGCGGCTGTCTATCAGAAACTGGCCGGCAAGTTCTGAATTGGGCTGGGTGTTTTGGGGATTATTTTTGGAGGCGGTTAGTTGCTGCTCGAATTAAGAGTTAAGAACCTGGGTATCATTGACCAGATTGACTGGAAGTTAGGTCGCGGGTTGAACGTGATAACCGGCGAAACCGGAGCCGGCAAGTCCCTCGTTATCGATGCCGTGGAGACGCTGCTGGGCGGTAAAGTGAGCGACGATAATATCCGCTTCGGCGCTGACACGGCGGAGATTGAAGGTATCTTTAGCCTGCCCCGGGGTAATGACCTGCCGGCATTGAGGGCGCTCCTGGCGGAGAAAGGCCTGGAGACGGAAGAGGACACTTTAATCTTGCACTGTGAAGTGCGGAGGCCGGGACGCAGCCTGGTGCGGGCTAACGGCCGGACGGTGCCCCGGGGAACCCTTCGGCAGTTGGAACGTTACCTCCTTGACATCCACGGCCAGAGTGAGCATCTGTCACTGCTCGACCGTAAAACTCATCTCGATATTTTGGACGCCTATGCCCATACCCTCGACCGGCGGCAGGAGTTCAGCGCCCGGGCGGCCGAACTCAATAAAGCGGAACAAGAGGTAAAAAAAATGGCCGAAGAGGAAAAAGACCTTACCCGGCGGGAAGAGTTCCTGCGCTTTCAAATCGACGAGATAACGCGGGCAAAGTTGCAGGCCGAAGAAGAAGCCGAGCTGGAGAGGGAACGCAATATCCTTGCCTCGTGTGAGCAGTTGAAAGCGTTTTCCTATGAGGCCTATCAGGCGCTCTCCGGGGAAGACAGCTCATCCGGCTCGGTCTCGGTCGGCGACCGGCTGGCTGAAGCCGTCCTGGCCATGAAGAAACTGGTCAACCTTGACCCCACTCTCAAGTCGCAGCTCGACTCCCTGGAAGAGACCGCCTTTGGCCTCGAGGAATTTAGCCGAAGTATTCGCGATTACGCTGACCGACTGGAAAATGACCCGGAGCGCCTGGAGGAAGTGGAGACACGACTGGAACTGATTCGGGACCTGAAAAGAAAGTACGGGTCGGACATTCCTGAAATACTGGCATACTTGAGCCGGGCGGAAATGGACCTGGCAGGACTTTCACGTTCTTCGGAAAGGCGGTCGGAGCTGGAGACGCGGCTGCCTCGCCTGAAAGAGGCAATGGGCAAGGCCGCCGCGGAACTTTCCAGCCGGCGTCTGAAGGCTGCCGGTAAGCTGGTTGTCGAGGTTAAGCAGGAACTTCAGGATTTGGACATGTCGCAGGTCGAATTTGCAGTCTCCATCACCCAGGTACCCTCTGAAGAAGGCATTCCCCTGCCCGGTGGAGAGGTATGCGCCTTCACTAATGATGGAATCGATATCGTCGAATTCATGGCGGCCACTAACCCCGGGGAACCTCTGAAGCCGCTGGCCGGGATTGCCTCCACCGGCGAAATCTCCCGCTTCATGCTGGCCTTGAAAGGGGCGCTCTCGGCCACGGACCGGGTTCCGGTGCTCGTTTTTGATGAAATAGATATCGGCGTCGGCGGTAGAAGCGGTGACGTCATCGGCAAGAAACTCTGGAATCTGGCGCGGGACCGGCAGGTGATTTGCGTTACCCACCTGCCGCAGATAGCCGCTTTTGCCGATGCCCATTTCAGTGTTACCAAAGAAGTCTCCGGTGACCGGGCTTCCAGCCGTCTGGAGACGCTCAACGGCGATTCGCGGGTTCGAGAGCTTGCTGCCATGCTCGCCGGGCCTCAGTACACCGAGACGGCGCTGCGTGGCGCCCGTGAGCTCATACAGAAGGCGGCCACCTGGAAAGAAAGCCACCGCCCATCTTAACTCATGGACAGGCTGCTACCGGGTATTACTTGCGCCGCAGCGATACTAAAAGGGTAATCAATAACCCGGCTACCGCGATTACGCCCAGTATTATCCGCCAGTCAGAAAAGAAGCTTTCTTCAGGTGGCGGTATGAGTTCGGGGGCTTGGGCCGGTATCTCCGCGGCACTGACGGTAACCGGGAAAGCAAATATTTGTAAGTTGGCATAGGTTTCGTTGTCCCCGAAATAGTAGCTAAGCTCCCCGAAGATGTCGAAATCACCTGCCTGGTTGGACTTGATGAGGATTTCTATCTGCCGCATATCTCCCGGCTCCACATTGTATATGGCGGTGTACTGCTCGCCGTCATCTTCGGTAAAATTGTCCGAGGTAAGGCTCAGTCCGGCGGGAATCAACAGGACAACCTTAACCGTCATTGCCGGATTGTTGATGAGGTTACTGGCGGAGATGTCGATGACTATATCCTGGCCGGTGGTTACGTCCGTGCTTTGAATATCCAGGAAAACGCTATCCTCGGGTGGTCTCGGAGTCGGTGGCGCCGTTACTGGTGCGGGACTGGTCACCGGCGGCAGGATGCTCAGTTCCACCAGTTTTTTATTATTATCCTCGTTGCTCTCGGCAATAGATTGGTCGCTGTCGGCAACGACCTCGATGGCGAAATCGCCTTCCCACGCGGTTATGGTAAAAGTCTCGGTTGACACGGCGCCGGGGTTAATCTCCGGGACGTTTTTAATGTCTATTGACGAGCCGTTGTTGTACAGGTGGACGAGTGTCGGCGCCGCCGGGCCGTTACCCTGGTTTTTAATCGTAACCATGACGGTTATATTATCACCTGCCATCGGTTCTTCCGGTGACACGGTCATCTCGGCAATGACCAGGTCGGGCGGAGGGATGGCAAAGATTATCGTCTTCTGGTTATTATTCTCGTCCATCTCGGTAACACTGGCGCTGAGGTCCACTATCGCTTTGATTTCGTGGGCCCCGTCCTTACTCGTCCAGGCAAAAGTCCTGGAAACGGTCGCCGCCGCGTCAATCTCCGGGAGTTCCTGGTAACCCAGGGAAAAGCCGTCAACGTAGAAATAAACACGGGAAGCGCCGGTCTTTAGCTCACCCCGGTTCTTCACGGTCACGGTGAAATCTACCGTCTCCCCGACTGACGCTTCGGCCAGGGATGGACTTATCGTTTCGACCGTAAAATCGGGTGCCCGGGGCGTTATACTCACCACTTTCTCGTTATTGTCTTCACTACCCTCCATTACTTTGCTGTTGGCATCAGCCACGGCTCTGATTTCATGTTGACCTACCCCGGCCGTCCAGCTAAAGGTCTTGCTTTCGGTGGCACCGGCGTCTATCTGATTAACTGAGATGGATGACAGAAGTTCGCCGTCCAGGTAGTATTCCACTCGTGAAAAATCGGCCCGACCGCTACCCTGGTTCTTGATTAATATGGTGAAGGTGACCGTCTCACCGATTGCCGGACTGGCTGGCAGCCAGGTGATATCCTCGATAACGAGGTCGGCAAAAGAAACACCGGAAAAAATAACCGATTGTTCGTTGTTGCTCTCATCGGTTTCCATGACCTGGTTGTCCTTATCGGCCACCGCTTTGATGATATGCGTCCCGGACATGGCTTCCCAGGTAAACGTTTGGGTTGACGTGCTCTCCCCGTCTACGGACGAAATTTGGCGGTAACCCTGGGGTGAGCCGTCAACGTAAAGATAGACGCGGGAGGTCCCGGCCCGGCCGTTACCCTGGTTCCTCACCGGCACGCTGAAGGTGACCGTTTCACCTATCGATGGGTTGGCTGGCGACCAGGTTATCGCTCCGATTATCAGGTCGGGAATCAATGGCGCAAAAAGCACCGTCGTCTCGTTGTTGTTTTCGTTATCCTCAAAAACTCTCTCCAGAGAGTCGGCAACGGCTTTAATTTCGTGTGCGCCCGACTTGGCAATCCAGCTGAAGGTCTTATTATCGGTGACGCCCGCCTCTATCGGATTAACCGGGATAGAATCCATGTATTTGCCGTCGATGTAGTAGGCAAGGGTACTGTAATCGGCTCTGCCGCTGCCCTGGTTCTTAATGTATACCGTAAAAGTCATGTTTTCGCTTTCGGACGGACTTTCCGGGGACCAGGTTATCGTCTCGACGATAAGGTCGGGAGCCAGCGTGATAAAAGTTAGCGTCTTCTCATTGTTGCTCTCGTCGCCTTCCTTGATGAAATCAAACTCATCGACAATCGCTCTGATCTCATGACTGCCTGCCTGCGCCAACCAGGGAAAAGTCTGGTTTGACGTGGCGCCGGCATCCAGCCTGGGTACTTCTTGGAAACCGCGAGAAGCCCCGTCAAGGTAAAAATAAACATGGGAAGAATTGACCGCTTCGGTGCCCTGGTTTTTCACCAAGATATTGAAAGCGATGGTATCGCCACGGGACGGATTTTCCGGTGTCCAGGTTATCTCTTCAATAATGAGGTCGGGAGCCAGCGCCGAGAAATAAAACATTGCCTGGTTGTTTGTCTCGTCACTCTCCGCCACCGCGCCGTCAGCATCGGCCACCGCCCTGACGGTGTGCTGGCCAGCGGTGGCTTCCCAGGTAAAGGTCCCGGTTTGGGCGGTGCCCGCGCCTAGGGGTCCGACCGATTTTGAAGTCAGGTAGGCATCATCAAGGTAATAAGCGACGCTGGAATTGCCGGCCGGGTCACTGCCCTGGTTCCTTACCGTCACCGTGAAAGTTACCGTATCTCCCATTGACGGGTTTTCCGGTGACCAGGTAATGCTCTCGATTATCAGGTCGGGGGACGAATCTGCCCGGGCGGTACGGGTGAGAACCGTCTCCGGCGGGTGTGCCGGGTTACCGGCGGGAGCCGATACCATCGGGTACCCCGCGATTACTAACAGTGTTGCGATAACCGCTGTCCTGATAATCCTTTTCATTGGCTATTGGCCCTGACCCCGGTCAATCTGGTTACTCGCCCGCCGCGCTTCATCCTGGCTCGTTCTCCTCTTTTGTCGTACCGCACCTATTTTAGCAGTTTCCCGGTGGAATAATATATATCACTAAAGTACTGGTACTTTGGGACTGGTCACCGTGATTGTCCGGGCCGGGTATTATTATCCACCAGTTCATACCTGTATTTGCCGCTTCCGTAGGCCATCTGCCGGAATCTCCTTTTCCTACTTTTTCGTTGCCTCTTGGTTACGGTCTCTTCGCCTCTGTTCTTTAACT
>JACZSH010000029.1 GCA_022574315.1 Chloroflexota bacterium
GCTTGAAGGCTCGATTGTCGACCTGGTCAATAGCACGATTTCGGTACAGGTAAGCAGCTTCAGCAAATATGCGATTATGGCCAATTTTCCGCCGCCCCTATTCGAAGAGGTAGACGAGCCGCCGCCGCCGCCATCAATACCGCCGCCGGTTACGCTGCCGCCGCCGTTTACACTGCCGCCGGTAGGGGAGCTACCCCCGACGCCGGTTGACCAGGTGCCGGTGGCGACTACCACTCTGGAAACGAGCATGTTAGGCGACGAAAAGAAATTTGAAATCAGTACCGGGGGGCTGGTGTTAGAACCTTTATCACTGGCTGACCCCGGCGGGCACTTTACCATTGCCCTGGATAGCGGTACCAGGATAATTACCGGTGATGGTACCGTACCCGGTAGATTTGAATTAACCATAGCTGAAGAACCGGTTATTCCCGCCGATAAAATGGCCGTCATTGACGGGAAAATCGTACTTGATAATATGGTATTGCTCAGCCCAATCTACCGGTTTACCAGCTATGTAAACGGCATGGTAACCCCGGTCACTTACTTTGACCCCGCCGCCACGCTCATCGTTAGTTATGACACGGATAATTTGCCGGAAAATATCTTAACCCCGTTTGTTGCCTACTACACTGTGGAACAGGGCCTGATGCCGATAGAGCCACCCCCGGGTTCAACGTTTGAGATAGGCAGGGCAAAGGCTCAAATTGGTCACGCTTCATTATTTGTCGTCGCCGCCGAGCTGCTGCCGCCGCCTCCGCCGCTACCGGCCAGATTCGAAGTCGGTGACCTGCGTATCAGTGCGAGTCAAGTGGAGCCGGGGCAACCGGTTATTATTAGCCTCAGTGTCGCCAACGAGGGTGAGATTGAAGGCAGCTATGAACTGTATCTGAAGATAGATGGTATCGTCAAGATGATAAAGCGGGTAACGCTGGCTGCCAGGGACAGTCAAACCATAAGCTTTGAAATATCGGATATAGCTATCGGTGAGCACAAAATAAATGTGGCTGGCTTAACCGGGCAATTTTCGGTGATCAGCCGTACGCCGGTAACGATATTGTCAACAGTCAACTGGTTAATCTTTGACCTGGGTATAGCCGCCGTGGTTGTGGCCGGATTGCTAGCTTTATATCTGGTAAGGCGGCGGAAGCTGTAAGCACAAAGCGAAGCAGCAACGGGGCGGGATTACTGAGAATATAGTTACCAACCGGCGGAGTTGTCCGGGTACCAGGCATCCGGCGCGTTCCCCGAACCATCAAGAAAGTTGACATAATATACGTCGTTGTAGTAAACCCATGATTGAACCACCGGGAAGTCGCGGCTGGCGTAGTAATCAAAAGGGAGTCCCTGCCGGCTAATAACGTTGCCGGTCTGGTCATCCCAGTAGGGACCGCTGCTGGGGTCCAGAGCCAGCCACTGCCTATCGGCGAACAACTCGACCCAGGCGTGCCCCACTTTAACCTCACCGAACTCAACTATTCCAAGAACAATCCTTATTTCCTCCGGGCTGATATCGAGAGCGCGAATCAACGAGGCTAAAGCGTGCGCCTGCTCTTCACAATCGCTGACCGCTTGGCCGCTGACCGGATTCCCCGGGTAACTGGCCGTTTCGGTTAGAAATTCGGCGGGCGTCAACCACTTCTCGGCTTCGCCAAGAAGATTTTGGTCCGGGACATAAATCCACTGGGCGGCTAAAGCGTAGGCTTCAGCGGGGCTGTTTATTTGGGCGGCTAATCCCTGGATTGTCGGGTCGTCCGGCGTCACATAAACCTGATAGGATAATCTTTCGCTGGCATTGCTTAAGTCACGGTTGCCGTTCCGGGAGATTTTCTGGCCATTTGCCGCGGCTGGTGCCGGCGTTTTGTCAATGCCGGTACCTGACGGACGTGCCGACACCTCTATCGGTGATGAACCCGAATCGGCTTTGGCGTCATGGATAATCAGGGGAGAAGTTAAGGCTGAAGATACCAGCAGTAAGGCGAACAGGAAAGAGAGGCGCCGCTTGGTTTTGTTTTGCATCCGGTCGGTATTCATATCTTCAGGATAGAGCCGGGATGCGAAACAACGACTAAATATTGGGGTGGATTATCTAAATATTATCTGAAGATTACGCCTGGAATTTACCTGGCTTGAAGAGTTACTCTGACGGTAAGTATCGGATTTTCGAACATTTTTCAACCAGAAAGCGTTGTATTTTAGAGCGGTTCCTGGTTATTCGTGTTGACAATTTGGCTGGTGGGTGTATAATAGACCAAATACTGATTTAGTACGGTATCTTATTTGGTAACACTAAAACTTGGAGTACTACTCTGTGGTAGGAATGTGCTAAGAAAGAATTATTTCATTGGCCTGTTATTTATATCGCTGATGCTGCTTTCGGCCGGGGGAGGGGCTTTAGCCGCCGGGGAAATTACCATAGGCGCGATTTTCCTCGCCGCCGGCCTGGTAGTCCTGGCGCTTGATTTATACCTCTTGAGAAGGTCGAAACTTAAATTGCCCCCTTCATCTCCGGACAGTTAACCTGTCCGCATCGTTCCCGTAAACTCATTTTTCCGGTATCGATAACCTCATGACACAGGTTTAATACCCGCCCGCCATCTTTAATCGTTCCGACTGAAGTCTTTTTCGTTCCTATTTTTCCACCCGATATTGCGTGGGGTGAACGATAGCCCAGAGGTCCTGGCCGAGCTCTACAAAAAGGGTTCCTTTATCGGTCTCTCTCCGTATTACACTTTTCAGACCAGGCCGACCATTGACAATAAACCTTACGCCGTGCCCCTGGTTAGAGCCTACCAGCTTCTCTCAGTTGCTAGCGGGAAAGCCAGCCGCCGTCTATATTTACGATGGTACCGTGCATATAGTCGGATGCCGCCGAGGCGAGAAAGACCACTATCCCCTGCAAGTCAGCCGGGTCTCCCCAGTGACCGCGCCATAGCTCTGCCGAGGCCCTGCTTGCAGCCGGAGACCAGGGCCGTTTTATCCGGCAGGCTGAATTTATCCAGAATGCTCATCGTTTTCGGCTCCTTTCCAGCTATCCGAATTTCCATCAAGTCTTCCGAGACAATCATATCTCACCCCCAACCGGTAATCGCAGGCATTATATCACGGCAGGGGCGATAGTTTATACATGGTGAAAAGGAAAATTGCGGGCAAAGATAATATATTATTATGGGAAAAGCGTATATTGTATTTGACTGATTTTCAATATGGTGTAAAATCAGGAAGGTATCCTGATACAAAACGTTTCGATGCAGGAGGCTACCGAATGACTGCCCGCAGAGCTTTACGTCTGGCGAATAAGGATAACGTGGCCACCAGTCTGGAAGATATCGAGTCGGGGGCGGTGGTACTGGTCCGTCTGGGTAAGGACAGCGAAGAAATCACCGCCCGGGAGGAAATACCGTTCGGCTTTAAAATAGCGGTGACCGATGTCCCCCGGGAGGCTCCGGTCATCAAGTACGGCGAACCAATCGGGGTCGCTTCTCAGGACATAAAGAAGGGGCAGATGGTGCACGTCCACAATATCGCCGGGGCAAGGGGGAGAGGAGATTTGAATGAAAGAGAGTGAGATGAAGTTCCTGGGTTACCCGAGGCCGGACGGCTCGGCCGGTATCCGTAACTACGTGCTGGTGCTGCCGGGGGGTTTTTTTGCCGCCAAGATATGCGATACCGTGGCCGGCACCCGGACGATAGTGACCGCCGACAACGGGAGCGGCCGTACCAGCGCTGACCGTGAAACAATCGGCCGGACGCTTATCGGGCTGGGCAGCAATCCTAATGTGGCCTCAGTCATCGTCCATTCGCAGAGTCCCGGCGCCGGCTACCCGGAATTGAAACCGTCTCACCTGGCCGAAGAAATCGCCCGTTCCGGGAAATGGGTCGAGTTCATCGATAATGTTCAGGAAGGAGGCACGTTCCGGGCGCTGGAAAAGGGAATTCAGACGGCGCGGAAGATGGTGCTGGAAGCCTCGCGGATAAGACGCCAGCCGTTTGACCTCAGCCGGTTGGCGCTGGGCGTCAAGTGCGGCCACTCGGATACCACCTCGGGCATCGCCGGCAATCCGGTCATCGGTAACCTCTTTGACCGCCTTGTCGAGGCCGGAGGCACCGCTTTCTTCGGGGAGACCACGGAAATAATCGGCGCCGAGCATATCCTCGCCAGGCGGGGCATCAACCAGGAAGTAGCTGAAAAGATTTTGCAGGTGGCGGCGGATACGGAGAAGATGGCCAAATTAACCGGGGAGGACATCCGTACCATTAATCCGGTGCCCTCAAATATTGCCGGCGGGATTTCCACGCTGGAAGAAAAGTCACTGGGCGCCATTCACAAAGCCGGGTCAAGCCCGATTCAGGGCGTTCTCAGCTACGGCGAGCGGCCGCCGGGTAAGGGTCTGTATTTCGTGGATAACTGGATGAATTCGGCTTCTATCTTTGCCGGCTACGCCGCGGCCGGGGCGCAACTGGTTATCTTTCAACTGGGTGGCGGCGGCCTGTCCGGGGAAGACCTGCTGTATACCTCTTCGGCAGTCGTCTCGCCGCTGATGTGGACTACCGCCAACCCCAGGACTCTGGCCATGGCGCCCACCAGCCTGGATTTCTATTCCGGCAGGGTGATTGAAGGTAAGGAAACCATTGAAGAGGCCGGCGAGAAACTGCTCCAAACGGTGCTTGAAATCGCGTCGGGGACCCTGACCAGGGTAGAGACCCTCCGCTATATTAATCCGACGCAACTCTACCTGAGAGAGCCGTGCTTTTAGAGTCGCCCGCTGACCGGGTACGCGGCGAAGTCCGGCAAGCAGGCGCTACTTTGGCTTCAGGGCCGCCACCAGCGGTTTGATGATGTCAAGTGCCCGGTCGGCTTCCTCGATGGTTATCGTGCAGGGCGGGCAGATGAACATCCGGTTGCCCATCCAGCCAATAACCCGCGTAAAAATGCCGGCGTCAAACAGGTCCTGACATAATTTATCTTTGGTCGGCAGGTCAATCGGCTCTCGGGTCTTTTTGTTACTTACCAGTTCAAGGGCTTGAAAAAGACCTCGGCCGTCAGCGTAGGCGACGCAGGGCAGGGGGACAAACTCAGCTTCCAGGCGCTGCTTGATATGATTACCTACGGTGGCGGCATTTTCGACCACTTTATCCCTCACGTAGATATCCAGAGCCGCGGAGGAAGCGGCGGCGGCGATGGGGTGGCCGCTGTAGGTAAAGCCGTGTGCCATGTGGTTGTCCTTTAACACGTCGTAAATCCGGTCGTTGAGGGCCACGGCGGCAAAAGGTAAGGCCGAGTTGACAATCCCCTTGGCCATAGTCATCATGTCGCCCTGGACATCCCAGTGCTCGCAGGCGAACATTTTACCCGTCCGGGCGAAGCCGGACATAATCTCGTCGATGATGAGCAGGATATCGTATTGTTTGCACAGCTCGGCCACCCGGGGCCACCAGCCGGGGGGCGGTTCAATGACGCCCGCCGCACCCATTATTGGTTCGGCAATGAAAGCGGCGATACTCTCCGGACCTTCCGCCTGAATTACCGCCTCCAGATAATCGAGGGTTGCCTGGCCGCAGTCGGCAACATCGCCAAACATGCAGCGGTAGCTATACGGCGGAGCCACGTGGACAAAGCCAGAGGATACCGGCCCAAAGGGATTCTGGTTGAGGCCGCGACCCAGCCCGGTCACGTTGGTCGATATCCCGGCCGAACCGTGATAAGAAGCGTAAAGGCTGATGATTTTATATTTACCGGCCAGCCCTTGCCGGCTCCAGTAGAAACGGGCCAGTTTCACCGCCGAATCTACCGCCTCGGCACCGCCCGAAGTATAGTGAAAGTGATTCAGGTCTCCCGGCGTCAGCCTGGCGAGTTTTTCGCTTACTTCGACGATGTACGGGTTGGTCATACCGAAGAAAGTGGTCACGAAGTCTATCTCGTTCATGGCTTTGGTCACGGCGTCGATGATTTCCTGCCGGCGGTGGCCTAAATTGACGCATATCAGCTGTGACGAGAGGTCAATATACTCCTTACCCTCGGTGTCCACCACGTATATCCCATGGGCTTTTTCCATGACGATACCCTGGTTCCGACCGACTATGTACATGCCATGGACTACTTTTTCCGCATCGACTCGGAGGATCTCCTGCGTCCGTTTACTCACCATTTTCGAGGCTCCTTTCTTGCCCGGTATTTTTATCATATCCTACCCCGCAAAAGCGAAGTCAGTCAACCTTAAAGGGAGATGACCCACTTCGCCAGGTTTTATGGGGTGAGGACTACTTTTAACTGGTCCGGGTCCTCGTCAGCGACGCGGAAGGCTTCGGCCACTTTTTCCAGGGGAAAGGTGGCCGTGATGAGCGGTTTTACCTGTACCAGGCCGTGCTGCATCACCTTGAGACAGTCAGGGCTCCATACCTGAATCTGCTGCGGATGATAATGCCGGAAGGCAACGGAACGGATGTCCAGGGACTCGTGGTGCCAGCGCTGGAAGTTGTCTATGGTTATCGAGTGGAGAAAATCACCCTGGAAGACGAGCACGCCCATCGGCCGGACAATCTCCGTCGCCAGGTTCATGTATTCTTCCACCGTCGGGTCAATATAAGCCGCCGTCTGGGCGACCAGGTCAAAACCCTTACCGCCGGTAAGCTCCAGGGCTGCCCGGCAGGCATCTACCCGGGTCGAGTTGATAACATGGTCGGCCCCCAGTTTTTTAGCCAGTTTCAAGCGGGAGTCCCGGTTGTCGATAACCGTCACCGACAGGGCGCCGCTTTTTTTCAATCCCTGGGCGATTATCTGCCCGATAAAGTTGGCACCGGTGACGGCCACGGTATCGCCCAGTTTGATGCCGGAGCGAAAGACGGCGAAGATAAACGGGGAGACCGCCTCCCCCAGAGACGCCAGGTCCATGTCCATCCCCTCCGGGACGGGCACCACCTCAAGAGGGTGGACTGCCCAGTAGTCCGACAAGCCCCCCGGCGTGATTGTCCCCGAACTGCGGGCGCTGTGCATGAGGATAACCCGGTCGCCTTCCTTGTATTCGTGGACCCGTGAGCCGACTTCCACTACGGTGCCTCCTGCCTCGTGCCCGATAAACATCGGGTATTTTGGTTTCTGGTGACGTTTGGCGTGAAAGTAGTACCCTTTGCGGTACAGCTGGATATCGGCCAGGCAGATTGACGCCGCGTGCGTCTTAACCAGAATCTGGTCGGACGCCGGCTTAATATCCCGTTCAATCAAGCTTACTTTTTTTATGCCTTCCAGGACGGTGGAGCGCGTTTTCACCTGCAGTGTCTCCTTGTCATCGTTGATTCTATGGTGAAGTAATCAGCGTACCACCCATTTCCCTGCCTCAACGGCGGTGAGAAAATCAAGTAAAGCCCGGTTGAAAATAGCCGGTTCCTCCAGGTTAATGGCATGGCCCGACTGAGGAAGAACCAGCAGGCCGGCGCCGGGCATATGCTCTTTCATGATGAGCGATGGGTCGATGGACAGGTCATCTTCATCGCCAACCATAACGAGAGCCGGTATTTTGCAGCGTTTGAGCTGTGTCTCCAGCGCAGAGATGGGCGGCCTTTTGATGATGACCTCTCTGATGAGGTGTACCGAGCCCGGATTAGAGTGGGCGGACAGTTCATCAACGAACTCCTGCCAGCCCCTCGGGTCTTTGCGCAGCAGTTGCACCCGGTTAGGTTCGTGGGCGTATCGTTCGGCGACCACCGCCCAGCCTTCGGTTTCAATTTGCCGGGCCATACCCTTCAGCTTGGGCTCGAAAGTCTCCCGGCCGGTAGTTCCGGCACCGGTGGCCGCCAGTATCAGTGCCCGGGTCATTTCCGGGTGGGCCAGGCCAAAATTAAGCGCCACGCCGCCTCCCATGGAGCAGCCGCCGATATAGGCTTCTTTAATCTTGAGATAGCGGAGGAGCTGGTACAGGTCTTCCACCAGAATATCCTGGGAGTAAGATGACGCCGCTTCAGGGACATCGGAAGGGGGAAATCCCCGGTGATTGTAGGTGATGACCCGGTAGCGCCGCGAGAAAAACCTTACCTGTGGCTCCCAGCTTTGGCAAGTCCCGGCAAATTCATGGCTCAGCACCAGCGGGAACCCTTCACCGGTTGTTTCGTAATACAGGTTTACCCCGTTTACGTTTGCAATGGGCATAACCTTTTTCCTGTGCTAACCACCGCTCTTGACCGATGGTTAACGATTGGATTGTTCTCCGCGATGAACTTGTTTATCTTAGCTCAGTGCCTATCGTCTGTCAACGCCGGCTGGTGAGCCGGCACTGGCTGGCTACGGATTATGAGCTCACCCTGGTGGAAATATATCTCTGCGCCACATTTTGCAGGCGCCAGCCCCAGAAAGCAGAAATAAGCAGGGTAACCCCGCCGATGACCAGAGCCAGCATATAACTTCCGTTGAGTTCAAATATCCAGCCCCCGAAGTAAGGGCCTATCATGGCCCCGACCTGATGTACCAGGAAGGTGAGACCCATCATTCTGCCGGCGATGCCGGCACCAAAGATATCGTAGATTATCAGGTGCGTCACGGAGACACTTAATAAGACAGGTATGCCGGCAATAAGGCTGAAGACATAGAAACTGGCCAAATCTTGAACGAAAAAGGCAAGGAGGAATAATCCCAGGGCGCGCGTCAGGTAACTAATCACCAGAGTTTTGTACCGGCCGATGTGGTCCGAGGCCCAACCGCCCAGCACCACGCCCACGGCACCCCCGGCCCCCAGCAAACCCAGGGCGGTGGCCCCTTGCTGAGCCGAGAAACCGTGTTCGAGGGCGATGGCCGGAAGGTGCCCGCTAATCAGCACCGCGGAAAAGCCGCAACCAAAGTATTTCACGATCAGTATCCAGTAGGGTTTGGCCTTGATAGCCTGCCATACCTCCTTATTGAAAAACAGGCCTTTCGTTGACATTTTAGTAGCCACATTTCCGGTCTCGTCCGGTTCCCGGACAAAAAACCAGGATATCGGGAAAACTACCAGCAGTATTACCGCCGCCAGAATCAAAAAAGTGTCCTGCCAGCCAAAAGAGGAAATCAAAATTGCGGTGAGCGGGGAAAAAACCAAAATGCCCAAGGGGATACCGGCGATGGCCAGACCAAGCGCTCTTCCCCGCTGCTGCTTGAACCAGCGGGTTATCAGCAGTGAAAAGGCGGTCACCGCCAACCCGCTGCTGGCGACTCCCGTCAGTAGCCCGTAACCGAGGGTAAGTTGCCACAGGTTTTGAGCCAGAGCGGCGGCGATAAAGCCGAGCGCCAATAATACCACCGATATCACAATGGCTCTGCGGGGTCCCCGGGCGTCCATTAAGATGCCGGCGAAGGGTTGGGCCACACCGCCCACAATCATACTCAGGGCATAAGGCAGCACTGCCTGAGAACGGGTAAGGCTGAAGGCCTCTTCCAGGGGGATGGTAAAAACACCGTAGGACAAACGGATACCATTGGCAATGAAGGCCACGGTGGTGGCGATAACCAGGATAAACCAGACATTAAAACGCTTTTCGGCGAATGGGGACATAATGAATTATACCGTATACGTGTCATCCGATTCAATTGAGGGTGCCCGGCTCGATTAGCGGCCGTCAAACAATCCGGAATAGTACTTATAATAAAGAACTACTCTTAAGAGGTACAGACGGGCAGGGCAGGGTAAAAAAGGGGGGATTTAGATGGTAAGGAAGACTTAGACACCGGAGCGGATTATCAAGCCGGTGAAATCCCGAATTGCCGCGGATGGCCAGAAAAATCAAAGATGGTGTTCAAAGGTTCAAATACACCCGCTGCACCATGACAAAACCATAGTTCTCCTCAGTCCAGTGCCATGACAAAAAGGGCTAGTAATGAGAAAAGGGATACCTATCTTCTTTTTTACAGCGTCGCCGGTAACAATGGCGGGCTTCATCATTGATGGCAATAATATTCTTTGTCAGTTTCCCCACGTTTACCAATTCACGTTGCTTTGACCTGTCCCCATAAAGTCCCACATGCGGGACGAAAATGTTCAGGATTGGGAAGGGTTAACGCGAGCGTTTCGAGTTACAATAAAGCAAGGGGGCCAGGTTTTTCACTTAGTCCCTTAGTCATTGTTAGCAATAGTTGCCAGAGTGATAGCTACTGATGGACCTGGTTTTGTAGTGACGAGGTGGTTTCTTGGGTTCAATGTTGTCCGGACAAAGCTAAGGGTGCCGATTGGTGATTACCGTGATAAAAAAGGAACGATTCTATCCTAGAGGTAACGAAACAAGCGATGGTGACTTTACTTAGTTTAACGCTAAGACTGGACTCTTTTTTGGGGAGCAGGCCAATAATGTCAAATAGCCCTAAGAAAAGACTGGACAAAAGCCTATTTTGTAAAATTAGAGGAAGCAATTGTATCCTCGCCCCCCGACAGGTAGCCCATTCGTTTTAGATAAAGACGATTGACGTTATCCAGAGGTCAAAACCGGTCACTGTCGGGGGCAGGTGACAGAGGCCAGGATAGTGTTCTGCTAACTTCCCAACAACCTTGCTTTCTATTCAGTGATTGACAGATGTGCCTGTCAACAACACAAGCAAACCTGACAAAAGACGGGTTTTTTCGTCTTATATAATAGAGGGATGAATCATAGCGGCTAGCGCATTTTCTTAACACTGTAATATACTTCAAGGGCGAGTATATGCTCGACGTAAGAACCAGGGAAGTCATCTTGAATAAAGACAGCACTGCGGTGGCAAAACCTACGAAGGTAATAATAGGTACTCTATATGAAGAGTATTACGAAAGAATTGTTCGTTATATCTTCGTGCGTATCAATGACCAAAATGAAGCAGAAAACCTGGGTGGGGACGTCTTTCTAAAAGCCCTACAGTCGCTGAATTCTTACAGGGGGCGCTCAGAACAGATGCGAGCTTGGCTCTTCAAGATTGCCCATAACCTGGTGGTGGACTACTTTCGGAAGATGAGTAAGCGAAAGGCGGTGTCCCTAAGCGACGTGGAAGTCCGCGATAGCGTCAGCATTGAGGAAGCAGTGGCAGCGAAGTTGGAGATAGAGAGATTATCGGAAGCTCTAAAGCAGTTGACACCGGCCCAGCGTGAAGTAATAGGCCTGCGCTTCTTTGCCGGCTTATCATCGGCTGAGGTAGGTAAGACTTTAGGTAAGAGCAGTGGTGCGGTAAGGGAGATGCAACGTGCTGCTGTAGAGACACTAAGAAAGCAGATTTATGTTTAACCTGAATGAGGGTAAATTCACAACAATTTACCAAGAGTTGACGGTGGAGGTGCTGGAATGAACAGGGATTTAGAAACACTACTGGATACGTGCATTGATCGAATGAATGGAGGTGATTCGCTCGAGGAGTGTCTTGCCAGTCATCCAGAGCAGGCTAAGGAATTGGAGCCACTCCTAAGAGCCGTATGGGGTTTTCGTGATTCCGCTTCCCTTATCCCCAAAGCAAGTGCCAAATCTGTAATGAGACGACGACTGGAGGCGGCACTAGTGGACGCGGACAGGCGTCTCCAAGAACGTCAGCGGAGAAAAATGCCCTTGTTTGCCTGGCCAAGAGTGTTGGCTACCGTGACCGCAGTCTTTGTACTGGCACTGATGGGCTTTGGCCTGTATTGGATGCTAACACCGGAGGTGGCACCAGTTGTTGCCCAGGCAAATTTCCGGCTGCTGTTAAGCGACCAGGAAAATGCCATCGGTGATTTCGAGAGCCTCGAGGTTACTATCACCAGCATCGGAATGCTTCGTGCAGGCGAGGAGGGTGGATGGGAAGTGATTGAGCTTGAGGAGAGCGTAGTGCGGGACTTAACCCGTCTCCAGGGGCTCAACGCGCAGGAAATCTGGGGCGGCGTCATACCCGAGGGACAGTATATTCAGTTGTTTGTTTACATTGAAGATGCTGTCGGCACGCTTAAAAACGGTGAGACGGTAGATGTTATCATCCCCAGTGGAAGCATACAGATATCCAAGCCGTTTGTCGTCGGTTCTGGTGACTCGGTAGTCAACTTTGTCTACGATATTACGGTTGTGGCCGCCGGAAATGAGTACGTTTTACTGCCTCAGATTGACGAGAGTGGGCCAGAGCAGGAATTCCACGAAGTGGGTGAGGGAAGGCTTACCCTTTGGGTGGTAGATACCGGGACGCCGGTGACCCCGGGCGACAACATTACCGTCGTCGTAACCTTTCAGGATGATCCCCTGCCAGGTGCTCAAGTGAAGGTAAACGGCGTGGATGTGGGCAATACCAGTGGCGAGGCCGGGCAGGAAGGACGTATATCCTTCACCGTTCCTTATGATGAGAAACTAAAGGTAAAGGCCAAAATAACCACGGGACTCGGCGAGCTGGAGGGGCAGCTTAAGATAGAGTTTGGGGATGAGCTCACCATTGAGGTTGTTGCAGGTGTGGTAGCCCCGGGTCAGAGCATTGAAGTACAGGTGACTCTCGTAACATTACAGGGAGTCACCATTCCAATACCGGGCACCGAGGTCAAAGTAAAAGAGGTGGGTGTTTTCACCACGGATGAAGATGGGCGTACCCCTCTCTTCACGGTACCTTATGACGACGAGCTTGAAATAAAGGCAAAGAAAAATAAACTCAAGGGAGAGCTTGAAATCGACCTGGAGGAGGAGTTCAAAAAGGCCGAGCTTACCATTCAGGTCGTTGAAGGCGAGGTGACCCCAGGCGGGAGCATTACCATCCTGGTAACCTTTCAAGGGAATCCTGTGGAAGGTGCCCGGGTCAAGGTAAAAGAAGCGGGTGTTTTCATGACAGATGTAGATGGGCGCACCCTCCCTTTCACTGTCCCTTATAAGGATGAGCTTAAGATAAAAGCGGAGAAAGATAAATTGAAGGGGGGGCTTGAAATCGATCTGGAGGAGGTTCTGCCCGAGTTCAACCAATTGCTCATATATCGTATTTTCCGGCTTCTCTATGATCGGCCTGACATTCTTTCAGCCCATGCTTCCCCATCCGGGGGAACAGCTCTACCCGTTGATTGGGGTTACAGTTTCTCCATCCAACCCGATCTTATTGGGGAAGTGCGTAACAGATTCATGTCACGG
>JACZSH010000030.1 GCA_022574315.1 Chloroflexota bacterium
TCCCAAGTACCGGCAGCGCCCAGAGAAAGCTCTTTTATTTCAAAGAACGGTTGCAACCGGGATAAAAGCCCGTCCAGGGCAGCCCTGGATACGCCACGCACCAGCCGGTGTGGCGGCAGAATAACCAGACCGGGGTCGGCAAAATCCACCAGCGTCATCATGACAAAGTTAAACCCTTCATCACCGGAAACCGTGGCCAGCCGGGCGCGGCGCTCATGCTGGTAAGCGAGCGCGCTTTCATAGCGATGATGACCGTCGGCAATGTATACCGGCTGGCTTTTCAGGTGGCGGCATATCTGGTCGATTGCCCCGGTCTCCGCAATCGCCCGTACCTCGTGCTTCTCACCATCGGTAGTGCTCAACTGAATGACGGGCTGGCTCTGCTCCAGGGTGGCCAGTAAAGACGAGAGGCTCGGCGGCGGGTCTTCATACATGGCCAGGATTGAGCTGGTATTAGCCTGCAGCGCCCACAACAGGCTTAAACGGTCGCCTCTCGGTCCGGCCATGGTGCCCTCGTGGGGACGAACTACCCTCCGGTCCCATTCTTCCAGGCGGACCCGGGCGATAATGCCCCGGCGCCGGTACGGCTTCCCCTGGCAGGTAAAATGATGGTCGTGAAGGTAAATGGCCGGCGTATCATCAGTTTTCAGGATACCCTGCGCCAACCATTGCTCCAGGGTAGCCGCGGAACGGGTATACCGGTTATCGGTGGCCGTGTCCTGGGGCAGCTCCCGGTTATACTCCACGCGGACAAAATTATACTGGCTGCGGTGGTACAGCGCCTGCTGCATGGCCGGGTTAATAATATCGTATGGAGGGCAGACAACCGACGCCAGATCGGTCACCAGTGACTGGTTGTAACGCACGCCCCGAAAAGGACTGATATCAGCCATGCTCGCCCTACCGTCCCGAAAAAATACCGGTGGATGCTCCTAGTTTAGCCCATGACGCCCTCCCCACGCAAGGCGCTGGCACGAGCCACCTCTTTCGTGCTAGAATTAGTCCGTTATCGTGATTATCAGGAAACTTGTCGTCGGCCCGCTGTCTTCCAACTGCTATATCGTCGGCTCCGAATCGACCCATGAAGGCATGATAATTGACCCGGCGGACGAGGCGGAGAGAATATTAAAAACCGTCACAGAGCTCGGACTTGAGATAAAGGTTATCGTGCTCACCCACGGACACCCGGACCACGTGGGCGCTTTAAAACCGGTCAAGGAAGCCTCCGGGGCTGAGGTGGCCGTCCATAGCGACGATGCGGAGTGGCTTCAGAATCAGCCGTTAAGCATGGTCTTCGGCCCCGCCTACCCACCGCCCGACGCCCCTGACCGTCTCCTCAACGAGGGAGATATCATCGATATCGGCGAGCTGCGTTTTTCGATTATCCACACCCCGGGCCATAGCCCGGGCGGCATTTGCCTGCTGGGGCAGGGAGTCCTCTTCAGTGGCGATACTCTCTTCAACTCCGGGATAGGCCGCTACGATTTGCCCGGCGGCGATTATGACCGGTTGATAGACAGCCTCCAGACCAAGCTCATGCCGCTACCGGCAGAAACCATCGTCCATCCCGGCCACGGCCCGGAGACAACTATCGGCGCGGAACGCCGGAGCAACCCTTTCCTGCGTCCTTAAAAGACGGGACGGAGGCCTGAGCCCCCGTCCCACTCGTTTCATTATCAGGTTAATCCGGTCTAGAGCTCTACCAGCATCACGAAAGCCGGACCGAAAATTACGGCGACCTTACCCACCAGTTTTATCAGGATATTAAGCGAAGGTCCCGCGGTGTCCTTGAACGGGTCGCCAACCGTATCCCCGATAACGGCCGCCTTGTGGGCGTCGCTCCCCTTACCGCCCAGGTTACCCGCCTCGATATACTTCTTGGCATTATCCCAGGCGCCACCGGCGTTGGCCATCATCACGGCCATGAGGAACCCGGTGACCAGCGCCCCGACCAGCAGGCCGGCCACCGCTTCCGGACCCAGGGTAAAGCCGAGGGCCAGGGGTACCGCCAGCACCAGTATACCGGGCAGCAGCATTGATTTCAGCGCCTTCTTGGTGGCAATATCAACGCACCTTACGTAATCGGGCTTGGCGGTGCCTTCCATCAGTCCTTTTATTTCGCGGAACTGCCGCCTGACTTCATTCACGATGGCAAAACTACCTTCCCCGACCCCTTTCATGGCCAGGGCACTGAAAACGAAGGTAAGCATACCCCCGATGAGCACACCGGCAATGACAGCGACGTTGGTCAGGCTGGCAACTTCGATATTAGCCACTTTGAAATAGGTAGCCAGCCAGGCCAGCGAGGCCAGCGCCGCCGAGGCGATGGCAAAGCCCTTACCCAGGGCGGCCGTGGTATTGCCCACTGAATCAAGGGCTTCACAGCGCTCCCGGGTTTCTTTGCCCAGGCCGGCCATCTGGGCAATACCGGCCGAATTATCCGCAATCGGCCCGTAGCAGTCCATGGACAGCAGCATCCCCAGGTTAATCAGCATCCCCATGGCGGCAATGGCGATACCGAGCAGGTCGCCGAAGATGTAAGCCACCACGGTGGCGGCCGCCACCAGGATTACCGGAACCACCGTACTCATCAGGCCGGTGGCGAATCCTTCGATGATGGTTACCGCCGCCCCACTCTCCGCCGCCCGGGCTATCTTCTTGGCCGGGCCATATTCCGTCGAGGTATAGTATTCGGTGGCAATCGCAATCAGGAAACCGGCGCCCAGGCCGGATATCAGCGCCCAGAAAAGGCCCAGGTCGCCCACGTAAAGCTTGATGATGACGAAACTGGCGATAATCATCAGGATGTTGCTAACGTAGACGCCCCGGTTCATGGCGCCGTGTGCCAGGGATACCTGTTTTTCAAAATCGGCTTTCACATCTTTAGGCCGCACGGAGAGGGCGCCAATAATGGAAACAACGATACCGGCCCCGGCCAGCAGCAGCGGCAGCATCAGGCCTTTGGTCGTCCCGAGGACGATGACGCCCAACACCATGGAAGCGGCGATGGCGGAGACGTAAGACTCGTAAAGGTCGGAGCCCATACCGGCCACATCGCCGACGTTATCGCCGACGTTGTCGGCAATTACCGCCGGGTTGCGCGGGTCGTCCTCCGGAATCCCTTTCTCTATCTTACCCACCAGGTCAGCGCCGACGTCGGCGCTCTTGGTAAAGATACCGCCACCCGCCCTGAGGAAGAGGGCAACCGATGACGCCCCGAAGGCAAAGCCCAGCCAGACATGGATGTCATCCCAGATAAAAGCCACGATGGCCAGTCCCAGCAGGCCCAGACCGACGACGCAAAAGCCCATCACCGCGCCGCTGGAAAAAGCGATTTTCAGCGCCTTGGCCCAGCTGCTTATGGCCGCGTTTGCCGTCCGGGCATTAGCCAGGGTGGCGATATTCATACCCAGCCAGCCGGCCAGCGCCGAAGTGACCGTACCGGCGATGTAGGCAACGGCCACTATCGGTTTCGGATCAATAAAGACGGCCAGGATAATAGCAACCACCACCGTGAAAGCAAGCAGGGTGATAAACTCACGGCGCAGGAAAGCCATCGCGCCCTCCCGGATGGCACTGGATATCTCCCTCATCTTCTCGTTGCCCGGGCTCTCGCGAATTATGTTTAACGCCAGGTAGCCCACGAAGCCCAGGGCCAGGAATCCCGCCGCCAGGACAAGGATTTTCAGAATCCATACTTCCATAAACCAACCTCCAGTAAGACTTCCGTTTTATGGCAAAAAGAAAGGCTGGTTCAGTAAACCACCTTCCCCTGTCTTTTTCAACGCCGAAAGAGCGCCCTTGCCGGGCTATCTATTTTAACCTATTTACCCTCGAAGTTCAAACATTGAAACTGAGGAATTACTTGTTTACATTACCTTTTTAGTTTTAGTAACCCCATCCCCCTTTATCCCCCTTCCCCTTGATAAGGGGAAGGGGGAGGGAGTTATATAAGAGAGGCTCCGCCTCTCTTTGACTCTCCTTAAAAGATTAAGGTGGAGGGATTTTGTCCGGCTAAATACCTTTTTCGAATTTTTCCAGCCGGTTCTCCAGGTCTTGCTGCCTGATGGCCAGCGTCAGGTCGCTGCGTGTCCTTTCCAGGACGCCGCGCACCATATCGGTAGTGCGCCGGAGACCGCCGGTTATGGCGTCCGGGAAGTCCATGGTCACCAGGGCACTGTAAATATCGTCCATGGCGGTCAGTATCTCCTCACCGCGGGAAAGATCGCCGCCTCTCAGGCCGTCCAGCAGATAACGCCGCAGCTCACCGGCCGCCTCACCCATACCGTTGAGGTAAGCGGCGGCTCCGATACCCAGGTCTGCCGGACCGGGCAGTTTTTCCCCGGTGACCAGCGCCAGGACGATACATCCCTCGGCAAACTCCTTCTGCGCATCGCGGACGTAGCCGGTATGCACCAGCTCGTGGTAAGCACCCGCCGCCTGCTCCGCCTCGGTCAGCAAATTCCGTGCCGACTTGAGCAAGTCGGCGGCCTGGTCAAACTCCTGCCGGTGCACGGCGCGAATCGACTGGCTGCAGCCGCGAATGGCATCACGGCACAGGGGCAGCACTTTTTCCCGGGCGGCATCCCGGCGGGTAAAGTCCTGCCTTATCTTTTCAATAATCTCATCCAGGTTACCGGTCATCCTGACCATTGGCCTCCTCGATTCCGGCCACAAGTTGCCTGGTGGCCTCGGCTACGTTATCCGCTCCCAGTACCGCGCTGATGACGGCCACGGCATCGGCGCCGGCCGCCACCACCGCCGCGGCGTTGTCCCGGTTAATACCACCGATGGCGACCACGGGCACGGTTATCGCCTGTTTTATCCGGCGCAGCCTCTCCGGTCCGACCACTTCCGCCGTTTCCTTGGTGGGGGTGGAGTACATGGCGCCCACGCCCAGGTAATCGGCGCCGGCCGCCTGAGCGGCGGTGGCTCCCTCAACGGTGCGCGCCGAACCGCCCAATATTTTATCTCCCGGCAATAACCGGCGAGCTACCTCCACCGGCAGGTCGTCCTCTCCCAGGTGCAGGCCATCGGCATCCACCGCCAGCGCCACGTCCAGGTAATCGTTGACGATAAAAAGGACACCCTGCTCGGCGCAGAGGCCTTTTAGCTGCCGGGCAACCGAAATCAGTTCTTTTTTAGCGAGCCGCTTATCGCGCAACTGGATTACCTTCGCCCCACCCCGGATTACCTCCCCGGCCACCTCCAGGTGACTCCGTCCCTGCAGGGCCGGCGTATCGATGATGACGTACAATCCGCGCAGGCGGTCAATCTTTCCCCGGCGCAGCAGCCGGAAAAGCAGCTTTTTCTCTAGCGTGTAAAGAGTAAACCGGGCGTGTTTAAACTTCTCCGGGTCGAGGTCGGTGCCGGGCAGCTTGGCCATCTCTTCCAGGACCCTGAGTGACTCCTGCACTCTACGAGAGTTAGCGACCACGGCGTCGGGCAGCTCTTTCTGCCTGGCTTCCCCGGGGACTTCGAGGTCGACCCCAACGTCCCCTTCCGAATCCCGCGACTGTAAAAGCCGGCGGTTAAACGACACGTCTCCCCTGACCAGGTCATGCCGCAGGTTTTTCAGCTGCTGGCTCAGGTCGCTGTCATCCAGCAGCAGGCGGCCCACGTCTTCCAGAAAGCGGAGCCCCTCGCCGGTGCGATTCAGGTTGGCATCAATAATACGCCGTGTCTTATCCGGTACGTTTTCCATCTCTTGACTGACCCAGTGGGTTCATTCTAGCATAGCTATTTCGGGACGGCAAAACGGAGAGACGGTCTCTAGTCTTCGCCGACCGCATTTTCAATGAGCTCAATCCGTCGCGGCTTACCTGACCGGTCGAGTTCCACTGCCACGACATCGATACGCCAGGCTTCCGGCAGGTTTTCATGTGTCTGCAGGTAGTAGTACGCCATCGCCTTCAGCTTTTCTTTTTTGGTCGGCGTGATTGATTCCTCCGGCGTGCCGAACTGCCGGCTTCCCTTCGTCCGAACCTCGACAAAGACCAGGCAGTCTTTTTGCCGGGCGACAATATCGATTTCACCCTCGGGACGGCGGTAGTTGGTCTCCAGAATACGGTAGCCCCGTTTTCTCAGAAAGTCGGCGGCCAGCTTCTCGCCCAGTATTCCGGTGTCCCGTCGCTTCATAGCTCCTGCCTTGAGGTGGTAACCCCTCCGTTATTGGGGAACCCCATCCCCCTTTGTCCCCCTTCCCCTATGCAGGGGAAGGGGGAATTGGTGGGCAAGAGAGGCTTCGCCCCTCTTGAACTCTCCTCCAGTAACCCTCTCCTTAAAAAGAAAGAGAACCGAACATTGCCAGAGGCTCCCTTTATACTAAATCCCGGACCGGCCGGAAAGACCGGCGGTGAATCGGCAAGGGCCCCAGGCGACGCAGGCAGGCAAGGTGTCTCTCCGTGCCGTATCCCTTGTGCGCGGCCAGTCCGTAACCGCCATAAACGCCGTCCAGCTCGCGCATGATACCGTCGCGTGCCACCTTGGCGACGATTGAAGCGCAGGCAACCGAAAGGCACAGGCTGTCGCCGTACTTTATGCCTTTCTGCGGGAGCGAAGACTCCGGCAGCTTAAAATAGTCGATTAACAAATAGTCGGGGAGTACCGGCATCCGGTCGATGGCCGCCTTCATGGCCAGGCGCGTGGCGCGGGCAATCCCCTGCCGGTCAATGGTCAGGCAATCCATGACGCCGATGCCTACCGAGACGGCTGTTTCGCGGATATGCCAGTCCAGCTCCTCGCGCCATGCCCGGGTTAATTGCTTACTGTCCCGTACCTGGTGTATCCAGCGGGCCTTTATCTTGAAGGGCAGGATAACCGCCCCCGCCACCACCGGGCCAGCCAGGGCGCCCCGCCCCACCTCATCCACCCCGGCCACTCGCCGGTAACCCTGCTCCCGGAGCTTCTTTTCCTCGACCAGAGTTGGCGCCTGACGGTGGTTGCCCAATCTTAAGCCCCTTTTACAGAATTTTCAGAACTTATAGTGAATCAGCAGGTCGAGCCGGCCGTGTTTTATGAGATACGAGCCGGAAAACCGCATTACTTCGCGCACCTTTTGCCGGTAGCCCGGCGCGTAACAGTGCGTCTGGCACTTTTTGCACATCGGCTTGGGGTCGAGGGGACACAGCATCAGCTTGGCGATGCCGTGGTTGAGCAGCTTGCTGCATTCCGGGCAGAGCACCAGTTTTTCTTTCTCCAGAACTTGGCGCAACCTTTCGTCTTTAATCGGAAAGGTACTCTTTTCCACCGTCCGGTGGTTTTCCCGGCAGTAGATGGAAACGAACCCGCCCAGCACCTTTATATCCTTGGCTTTTTTATCATCCAGCTT
This sequence comes from Chloroflexota bacterium, assembly GCA_022574315.1. Lineage (GTDB taxonomy): Bacteria > Chloroflexota > Dehalococcoidia > Dehalococcoidales > RBG-16-60-22 > JACZSH01. The sequence goes on from JACZSH010000030.1 coordinate 7,331, forward strand.
TTCAAAAATGGTCGGCATTATGCTTTCAGCAAACTGGAAACCTTTTCCCAGATAATTTGCCTTATCCTTTCTTTAGACTGGCCGGCATCCACCACCAGCCACCGCTTCGGTTCTTTTTCGGCCAGTTTAAGGTAGCCATCCCGCACCCGGCGGTGAAAATCGGCGGCTTCCCGTTCGAATCGGTCCGGTTTCTGCCCCTGCTTGCGGCTGAACCCATCCCCGGCAGCTATATCCAGCAATATGGTCAGGTCGGGCACCACCCCCTGCGCCGCCGCCTCGTTCACCGCCTTCACCATATCCAGGTCCAACCTCCGCCCGTAACTCTGGTAGGCGATGGTCGAGTCGGTATACCGGTCACAGATGACCACTTTCCCGTTCGCCAACTCCGGTCGGATGACCTCTTCAATAAGTTGGGCGCGGGAGGCGTTAAACAGCATCAGCTCGGCCATCGGCGAGACCGCCATCCCGTCACCCCATTTCAGCCAGCGAGTTATCTTCCGGCCGAGCGGGGTTACTCCCGGCTCATGGGTCAAAACGACGGGGACAGCCAGCTTTGACAGCCGGCGGTAGAGCGCCCGCGACTGGAGGCTCTTGCCGGCGCCTTCGCCACCCTCAAAGGTGATGAACAGGGACATAAAATTATACTTTTTCCTCTCCCTGACTATCCTTTATATATCGTTACCCGCCGCTCGGTGCCCCGGCCCACGCTCTGCGAAGACAGGGCGTTCCGTTCGGCGATGAGGTGCTGCAGTCGGCGGATATAGGCGCTCTGGGGGCTGAGTTCAACCACGCCACCCTCCCTTGCCTGCTCCACCGCCACCTCCGCCTCGCCGAGGGCGGTACGGAAATAATCCTCTTTGTCCGGACTGACCGCCGGGTAGATATTGTGCAAAAACTGCCTGAGCTGGGGCGGGGTGTTGCTTTTCAGGACGTAGACGGGCAGTTCGGCCATCTCTGCGTCCCTTACCTTTTGAGGCTTCCGCTGGTAATAGTTCTTGGAAGTGACGAACAGGTTGGCGTCTTTCAGGCTACTCACGATATCCAGGCTCAGATTCATTTCTCTGGCTACCTGTTCCAATCGTGCCCGGTTAACGCCGAAGATGTATATGCGTTGCCGGTCCCTTTCGGCCGGGGGTGGCTCTTTCGTCTTTTTCCTGGCCGTGACCGGCTTTTCCACCTTCACTTCCCCATCCGCGTCCAGCCAGCGCGTCTCGGTCTCGGTGAGCAGGCCGCGCAGGATAGCGTCCACCGCCTCACTGACTTCGGAATGAATGGCCACCCGGTCCCTTTCCTGGATTTCAACCACGATGCTAAAAGTGGGCGGAGCCATCCGCTCCAATATCGACTTCTGGGTACGGCGGCGCCTCGCCTCTTCGTCACCCAGCGTCACCGACTGGATACCGCCGACGAGGTCGGACAGAGTGGGGTTCATTATCAGGTTTTCCAGCGTGTTGCCGTGAGCCGTACCTACCAGTTGGACGCCGCGCTCGGCGATGGTGCGGGCGGCCCGGGCTTCCAACTCGGTGCCGATTTCGTCGATGACAATCACTTCCGGCATGTGGTTTTCCACAGCTTCAATCATCACTGCGTGCTGCAGGGTGGGCGTGGCTACCTGCATCCGGCGGGCGTGGCCGATGGCGGGATGGGGAATATCGCCATCGCCGGCGATTTCGTTCGAGGTGTCCACGATGATGACCCGTTTGTCGAGGTCGTCGGCGAGCACGCGGGCCACCTCACGCAGCATGGTTGTCTTACCCACGCCGGGACGACCCAGCAGCATGACGCTCTTACCCGACTCTACCAGGTCCTGTATCATTTTTATGGTGCCGAAAACCGCCCGGCCTACCCGGCAGGTAAGCCCGACGATGCGTTTTTCCCGATTACGGATCGCCGAGATGCGGTGCAGCGTGCGCTCAATTCCGGCCCGGTTGTCATCGCCGAAGCTGCCGATGCGGGCGACCACGTAGTCTATGTCCGTCTCATCGATTTCTCTGGGTGATAAGACTACTTCCCGCCGGGGAAAGCGGGCTTCAGGCGGCCGGCCCAGGTCCAGGATAACCTCCAGCAGTTCACTGAGGTCTGCCTGTTGGCACAGCGGCTGGCGTATATGGGACGGAAATATCTCCAGTAAAGTATCCAGGTCATCGGTGATTACTTTTTGCAACGACCCCTCCTGAATACTTACTTCTTCCGGTATTCGGCGACGATGTCCAGGAAATAGCGGTGGCAACGCAGGTCATCGGTCAGTTCGGGGTGGAAGGCCAGCGCCACCAGGTTCCCCTGCCGGGCCGCCACGATAGTGCCGTCAGCCAGTCGGGCGAGTATTTCCAGGCCGCCATTAACTTCTTCAATCAAAGGGGCACGGATAAACACGGCCGGAAACGGCTTTTCGCCGAGCGCCGGCACGGCCAGTTCAGTCTCGAAGCTATCCGTCTGCCGGCCGAAGGCATTGCGCCTGACAGTGAAATCCATCAACTCCAGCGTCTCCGGGTCAGCGCCGTTCTCCCGCCTGCCCAGCAGTATCATGCCGGCACAGGTGCCCAGCACGGGCAGGCCGTTTTTGGCCAGGTCTTTAATCTCACCGGTCAGGTGGTAATGGCGCATCAGCTTGCTGATGGAAGTGCTTTCCCCGCCGGGGATAACCAGGCCGTCCAGCCCCGCCAGTTCCCCGGGCAGGCGCACGGGCACGGCTTCCACTCCCAGCTGTTGTAATTTAGCGATGTGTTCCGCAAAGGCTCCTTGCGAGGCAAGGACGCCGATTTTCATCTTACCATCCTCTGGAGGCCAGCAGTTCATCGGCCGGTATCTGCTTGATATCCAGCCCGGGCATGGCGTCACCCAGGTTCTTGGAAACCTCGACGATGATTGAGGCGTCTTTGTAGTGGGTGGTGACTTTGACGATAGCCTGTGCCATCTTCGATGGGTTACTGGACTTGAAGATACCCGAGCCGACGAAGACACCGTCCGCCCCCAGCTGCATCATCAAAGCGGCATCGGCCGGGGTGGCTACCCCGCCCGCGGAAAAATTCACCACCGGCAGTTTACCGGTCTGGTGTATTTCTAAAACCAGCTCAAAAGGCGCCCCCATCTCCTTGGCCTGTGTCATCAGCTCTTCCCGGGGCGCTTTCGCCAGCTGGCTGACCCCGTCCATCACCGCCCGCATGTGCCTGACTGCTTCCACGATGTTACCCGTGCCGGCTTCTCCCTTGGTGCGAATCATGGCCGCCCCCTCCCCGATACGGCGCAGCGCCTCACCGAGATTCCGGCAGCCGCAGACGAAAGGTACTTTAAAATCGTGCTTCCAGACGTGAAAGTTTTCGTCGGCCGGGGTGAGCACTTCGGACTCGTCGATATAGTCCACGCCCATGGCTTCCAGTGCCTGGGCCTCGACAAAGTGGCCGATACGGCACTTGGCCATGACCGGTATGGAGACCGTTTTCATGATGGCTTCGATAATGGTCAGGTCAGCCATGCGGGCCACGCCGCCGGCCGCCCGGATATCGGAGGGGACTCTCTCCAGCGCCATTACCGCGCAGGCGCCGGCATCTTCGGCAATCTTGGCGTGCTCCGGGTTGACCACGTCCATAATCACCCCGCCCTTCAGCATCTGGGCCAGCCCGCTCTTAACTTTCCAGGTCCCGGTTTCCATTACTATCACCTCTTTTCGGCTACACGTTGATATCTTGTGGCGCCAATCTAATTCTAATACGGTTCTTTCTTTTTATCAACCTGAAATCAGTCAGCTTTGATTTAAGAACCCCATCCCCCTTAATCCCCCTTCCCCTTGATAAGGGGAAGATTTTGGGAAAGAGGGGCGAAGCCCCTCTTGGACTGCCCTAATAAACAGGGTCTTATTGCTCGATTGTTAGCTAAGGTTTTACTAATTTAATAACTCTTTCGGGATACCTCTTTACCCTGACTATTGTAGAGTGCGGCTATATCGGGTTCACTATTGTTCCAAATGGCTTGGCTGTATTCAAAACTGAATCCTCCCCATTCAGGATGGTATTCGTTGGTATAAACTCGGGTGCTTTCGCCCGGAGCCAAGATGTAAAGAGGGAAAATGAATGACGGATACCCTTCTGACATATCTATTAGTATCCAGCCTGCTAAATCTTGAGATTGGTCCCCGAGATTAGTGATTTCTACATATTCATCGGACTCTACGCGAGGAACCAGACCATCATAAAAAATGTAGGTAATCTGGATATTTACGCCTTCTATGGGTGGTGGGGGTGGTGGTTGAGGTAGTGTCCAAAGCCCTATTTTGTCCTGCCTCGCCTCTGCCTCAGCTTTCTTAAGAGTGTCTTGGTATTTAGTGTCAGGTTCGTAGGCTTTAACCCAGGCAAGTCCCTGTCTTACCAGCTCGGCATTAACGAAGGTATCACCCGCATAAACATAACGTAGAAGCCTCCCGTATTTGTCAGTTTCAGAGACATCTTTCTCCAGCCGAATAGTTTTCTCTGCCACTAGCTGTCTATTATATCTAGTAGCCCCTTGCGCTAGGGCACCAAATTCGGGGCGTTTGTCGTCTAGCTCTGGTGTATCTATGCCAATATAGCGAACCTTATATAGTGTGCCGGCAATATCAACCTCTATGGTGTCACCATCAATAACCCTAACTGTTATCTGTATTTCGGGGGCTGGACTTGGTGTCGGAGCAGGACTAGGAGTAGGAGTGAGACCCGGAGTTGGCAGAGGGGTTGGAGTAGCAGTAGGCGCAGCACAGCCAATCGCTAAAATTAGGAGAAATAAGACCAAGACAGCACTAAGATATTTTGTCTTCATCTTAGATTTCCTTAGCTCACACGAGCGGTCTCTTGACCGGGATGCCGGGACGGCGGGGGTATTTTTCAGGGGTCGGCGCTACCTTGTCAATAATGACCAGCCGGCGCTGGTCGGCAAACTCGGGCAGGTCGATTTTTTCCACCCCCACCAGTTTTCCCCCCAGCCGGTCAATCGCCCGGCTCGCCTGGTTTACCTCGTCTTCAATATCCCCTTTTTTCTGGGCGATAAAACGGCCGCCCACGGCACAGAAAGGCAGGGTCAGCTCGACGAGGGCAGGCAGGCCGGCCACTGCCCGAGAAAGCACCACCCCGAACCGCTCCCGGTAGTCGGGCTGGTGGGCAACCTCTTCCGCCCGGCCGACCGTTATTTCAACTCCGTCCAGTCCCAATTGAGCCGTGATATGATGTAAAAATCGGGCTTTTTTAGCCGTCGCGTCCAGCAGCACCAGCCGGATTTCGGGCCAGAGTATTTTCAGCGGTATGCCCGGTATGCCCGCGCCGGTACCGACGTCGATAAGCCTGATATCCTTACCGGCCGGCTCGGCCAACGCCCTGGCCACGGTGAGCGAATCGAGGAAGTGCTTTAGCTGCACCTCTGCGTAGTCGGTGATGGCGGTCAGGTTCACCCGCCGGTTCCAGTCGACGAGTTCCCGGTAATAGCTCTCGAACTGCTCAAGCTGCGCAGGCTGAAGCTCGATACCCAGTTTCTGAGCGCCGAGACGGAGTTTTTCCACACCGCCATTATAGCACCCGGGCTATCGAACTACGTAACGTGAGGTCGTTTAGCAATTACATGGGAGAAAACTCCGTATGTCATTGCGAGCGTAGC
>JACZSH010000130.1 GCA_022574315.1 Chloroflexota bacterium
TTGCGATCCCGGGGGACGCAACATCTTCGCACTGGTCGCGGCGGATCAGTTGCGCCTTGCGGCGCAGTCGCTGCGGCTCGCCCGTCGCGTCGGCATCGTGAGCGGGTTCTACATTCCCGAGGCCGGGGCGGGTGAAACCGACGGGCCGCCGGGAGCCGGGATTCTCGGGCAGGCGCTCGGGCAACTGGGCATCACCGTCGATTACCTCACCGATGAATGGAACGCCCCCCTCTTCCGCACTTTGGGCATCGAACCGATCGTTGACGCGGCTCGATACCTCGACGAAGCGAATCCGACGCATCTCGTGGCCGTGGAACGCGCGGGTCGAGGCCGCGACGGACGATATCGAAATCTGCGCGGCGTGGACATCACGGCAACCACCGCGCCGCTCGACGAGCTGTTCCTGGACGCGAGTCGTCGCGGCGTGACCACCATCGGCATCGGTGACGGGGGTAACGAGATTGGCATGGGCCGCTTCAACCGCCAGATAAAGTCTTTACCTGACCTACCCGATGACCCGGCGGTAACCCCGACCCGCAAAACGATAATCTCCAGTGTCTCTAACTGGGGAGCTTACGGGCTGATAACCGCCCTGTCTCGTTTGAGCCAGCGCGACCTTTTGCCGTCGGTGGAATGGGCGCGCGAGCTACTCACCGAGCTGGTGGCACGGGGGGCGGTGGACGGTATTTCCGGCGAGGCGAAGTGCACCGTAGATGGCTTCAGCACAGAGCAAAACGCCGGGGTGCTGGCCCAGTTAAAACATCTTCTGCAAAGCGATACTATTTCAACCGCCGCCTGATTTCCGGGAATAATTAACCAGACTCTGAGCGATGACCTCTTCGCCATATTTCCCCATTCGGAATTGTCCGCCGGTAGGTGGCTAAGCCAGGTTATTCTCAAGTTCCGTACCCTGTTGGCGCACCAGTTTCACCCCGAATTTCACCGTTCCCGGTTAATCCCGGTCCCAGGTCCGGCTGTGCCTCTTGATTATCTCTTTCAGCTTCCGGCGGTAATATTTAAAATTCTCCAGGCTGATGTCCGGGGACGCCATATGGTCGATGTTGGGTATGTAGCCGCCCTGCTCGAGCATGAAGGGCACCTTGGACTCCAGCTCCCGGTCAATGGCTTCCCTGCCCTTGATAAGCGCCCGCTTATCAAGCCCGCCGGTGATGCCCAGTCCGGGGAAGGCCTTGCGCACGGCAACGATGTCCATGCCGGCCGCCACCTCGAAGGGATAAATGGTGGTCACGCCGCCTTCAATCCAGAGCGGGAGCAGCTTCCAGACATCGCCATCGGAATCTACCTGGATAATCTTGACGCCGTTGTCTTTCAAGAAACCGGTCAGTTTCCGATAACCGGGCAGGATAAACTCCCGGAACATCTCGGGGGAAATCAGCGGGCCGCCCCGATAGCACATATCCTCCCAGATAAAGACGGTATCCACCGCCACCTCTTTCAACACCCCATCGAAGAGAGCAATCCAGAAGTCAGCCAGGTAAAGGTTCATATCCCGCATCATCGCCGGGTCGTCATAGAACTTGGTCAGCAGCTCTTCCACGCCCATCAGGTAGCGGGGAGTGCCGAAGAAGCCGTGGGTCTGGCCCAGCCCCAGGGGGTAGTCTCTCTTTTTGTACTCCTCGACCAGCTGCGGCCAGTTGTCGGGCAGTCTGCCTTCCAGGGTAGGTCTCAGCCTTTCCGCCTTGAAGCGTTCCCAGTCGTCCCGCGTTTTTACCGGCCCACCCACGATGGTCGGCAGGCTGGTCCTGTTTTTCAGTTCTTTCCGCAGGCAACCGTCCTCGGTCTGCCAGATATACCAGTCGCCGTGGTCTTCGATTATTTTCTGCTCAAATTCGGGAAAAGCGCCAATATTCAGCGGCACCCGCACCAGGTAAGGGTCGAACTTGAAGTAGTCGTGCACGTCATGAGCGGTCTCCCGATGCAAGGGAACGCCGGCGCACTCGGCAAAGAGGCCGGTACCGTCGGCAAGCCCCTCGGAAAGCCCTTTCACCAGAGGCAACCCTTCCTCGTACCAGCGCCGGACCGTGCCGACCCAGTAGCCAAACTCCCACAGGAAGTTACGGTCTACTTCCTCAAAGTTCATTAAAGCCAGAAACCGTTCCCGTGCGTTCACAATCGCCTCCTTTGAAAAGTCGGGTCATCCCCGGTCTCCATTCTACACCATAGCCGGAAAGTCCGACTACCTTTTACTCAGCCGCTCCTTTCACCTATAATGTTTTCAGCGTTGTCCGTGGAACCAGAGGGTGAGTTATACGGAGGCAATACTTGAGAATAATCGTGCCGGTCAAGCAGGTGCCGGATATGAACCAGGTGAAGTTCCGGACGGACAAAGGGGTGGTCGACCGCAGCTCCGCCGATACCGAGATAAACCCGTTTGACCTCTATGCCCTGGAGGCGGCGGTGCGGATAAAGGAGGCAATGGGCGGTACTACCGTCACCGTCGTCAGCATGGGACCCCGGAGGGCGGAAGCCGTCCTGAGAGACGCCCTGGCACGCGGAGCGGATAAGGCTCTGCTGCTCACCGATAAAGCCTTCGCCGGCGCCGATACGCTGGCGACAGCCTATACCCTGGCCAGCGCCATCCGGAAACTGGGTGATTTCGACCTGATTATCTGCGGCGAAAAAACGGTCGACGGCGACACCGGCCAGGTGGGACCGGAGCTGGCGGAGCACTTGAATATACCTCACGTCGCTTACGTATCAAGCATCCGCGAAGCCGGGGAAAAGCTGGTGGTGGTCTGCGACCTGGAGAACGAAGCGGACACGGTGGAGTGCCGGTTTCCGGTGCTGATTACGGTCACCAAAGACGTGAATGCCCCCCGCCTGCCCGGTTTCCGCGATAAGGCCACCGCCCGGAAAGCCCCGGTGCTGGTATGGGGGGCCGGAGACCTGGCGGATATCGCTGACGCCGACCGTTTTGGCGTTAAAGGCTCTCCCACGCGGGTGCACCGGATTACCGTACCATCGGAAGCGGGCAGAAAGGGCAAGGTCTTCCGCGGCGCGGGTGACGGAGCCATCGATGAAATAGCCTCAGTGATACTCAAGAACACGGCCCGGCTTTCTCCCGGAGATACCAGATGAAGGGCAGCGCGGGCATAATGATTTTTGCCGAGCCGAGAGCGGACGGTATCCATCCGGTCTCCTATGAGCTGCTGGGCAAGGGCAGAGAACTGGCGGAACGGTTGGGCGTTCCGCTCTCCAGCGTTTTGCTGGGCAGTCACGCCGAAGAACAGGCCCGGGAGCTTATCTACCACGGGGGGGACAGGGTATATTGCTAT
>JACZSH010000131.1 GCA_022574315.1 Chloroflexota bacterium
TTCCCAGCTTGGGATTGAAGTATTCCGCACGGTGTGTTTTGCCATCGGCCAGTACTTGCCGGTGCGGGCACTGCGGCCAGGGTTCTCCGGTGTCATGCATCAATTCATAACAGGTACGACCAATGACTTCCTTGGGTTTCAAATTGACCATATTCGCAAAAGCCATGTTTACCCGGGTAATCCTGAAATCTTTATCGTGGATTGAAATCATATCGGGAATAGCGTCGAAGGTCGTCCGCCATTCTTTAGCCGCCTGCTCCATTCCCCGCTGCACCCGCTTGCGTTCGGTGATGTCTCTGATATAAATAACTTGAGCCTGTTTGCCCTGCAAGGTGGTGCGGCCGGCGGTGATTTCAATGGGAACTTCGGAGCCATCTTTTCGGATAATGGGTACTTCAAAGAGTCCGGGTAAAATTTCACCTTTTATCCATCTCCGGTACCTGTTGATAACGTCCGCGCGGTGCTCGGGATGAATCAGGTCGAACCACGACATTTTGAGCAGTTCCTCTGCAGGGTAGCCGGTGATGCGCGGCCATTCCTCGTTAAGGAACCGGTGTATTGCCATCTTGCTATCGATATCCTGCACGATGACGACGGCTTCTCCGACCTCGGCGCTCAGTTCGAGGAGGGCGTGATAACTTTCCTCGCTCTCTCTCAGTTCATCTTCCAGTTGTTTGCGCTCGCTGACCTGCCTCATAACCGACAGGAAGCGGTTCATATTCAGGGGTTTCGTCTCATAGGCGATGACGTGCTTCTGTTTCACTGCCTTCATCGCCGCATCCAGAGAGGCATAACCAGTAACGATGATATACTCCATCTCCGGGGACAGTTTGACCAGTTCTTCAATCAATTCCCCGCCGGAAGTATCGGGCAGGTTGATATCAATCAGGGCGAGGTCAAACGTTTTCTTCCGGCAGATGTTCAGGGCGGTGCGGCCGTCATGGGCTATTTCTGTGCTATAACCGGTTGCTTCCAGGATATTCCGCAGCGTTGTCGCCGGGTTGGCCTCATCTTCCACAATGAGAATCCCGAATTTTTGTTTTTCCTTTTGACCCCGGCCGGTTAGCTTCCGTAACGCGGTGAGTTGCTGCGTGGTCCTGGTTTTGCCCCTGACTTTGGCTGCCATCTGGATTCGTACCTTCCTAGCACAGCCGTATCGCTGCTTGGTGTTTCCTAATATATTGTCTACGGCGGATATTAAAGTGATTAAATTTCATACGGCTAGCTCCAGGGTAGTTTCCCCATCCTGTATTTAATATACCTTGCCCGGTACCGGCCGGTACTGTAGCCCTGGTTTACTTTAAGTGGCTCTACCAACCGGTTCTGCCTGGCCTGTATTGCTTCCAGTTCCGTTACTCTCTGACGTAGCTTTGCCACTGCAGCGGGAAGCTGTTTTTTGGTCATCTCTTAATGCGTCCTCTACATGTTGTCAGACTCTTTTTTTGAACGGCAAGCCCCGGTTAAAAATATATTTTCGGCGATTTGTCCGTTTCTTCTTACCATGACCTATTGGCTAGCTAATTAGTACTGTTAGTTTCATTATGCAGTACATACTTATGTAAAGAAATAGTACTTTAGTTCTAGTTACTATAGTCATTTTGTCATGCTAAAGCTCTCTGGTTGGTTCTAAACATGTAAGGATTATAAACCAGATATGGACAATTGTCAATAGACTCGCTGGCTTTAAAAATGTCAAATGACTGCATTCTACCTTATTGTAGAAGGGAGATTTTAAAAAATACTCTATAGTGTCCAATATCATGCCATAAGGTATAGACAAACCGCCGTAAAAAGGTCATTAATTAGCCAGAGGGCATGGTTTGGGGTTGCCGCCGCCTTGATTGTCGGCGTCGTTGGCTGGCAGTTATTGCTCCGTCGTGACCGGCCTTCATCCCGGCGATAATAACGTCTGAGTTGCGCCGGGCAAGCTTTTCCGGGTTTATCCTTTCCTGCGGGCGGGTCAGTTCACTCCAGTTCGCCTTTTTTCTGTAGCTCGTGGATGACGGTAATGAGCTTCCGGCATTCCGGGAGGGTACGGGGTGAGATGCGGACATGCCCGGGCAGCCCGAAGGAGGTACCGTCACGGACCAGGATACGGTTTTGCAGCAGAGCGTGATGGAAAGCTCCGGCATTACCCACCCTGACCAGAAAGAAATGCGTGTCCGTGGGCAGTGGCTTTAAACCGAGCCGTTCGAGTTCACCAACGAGAAACTCTCTGGCCTCTTTAATCTTGAGCCGGCTCTTTTCCAGGTAGTCGGCATTGTTTAAGGCGATTATTCCCGCCTTCTGGGCAACGGCGTTGACGTTCCATGGTGGGCGGACGCGGCGCAGGTTCTGGATGATATCTTCGCCGGCGACGGCGTAACCGAGGCGCAGTCCGGCCAGCGCGAAGTCCTTGGTCATGGAGCGCAGGATAACCACGTTACCGCGATTTGCCAGGTCAATAGCCGACCATGCCCCATCGACAAAGTTGATGTAGGCTTCATCAATAACCAGCAGGCCATCTCCGGTCGCTTCCAGGACGGCTTCAATCTCCCGCCGGGGAAGATACTTCCCGGTGGGATTATTTGGATTGCAGAGAAAGATTGCCCGGGGCTGGCATTGCCGGATAAAGCTGACCATTTCAGCTACCTCCGGCGTAAAGTCGTCGGCCGTTTTCAGCCACGGCTGCACCGGGTTAACCCCGACAATCCGGCAGGCAACTTCATACTCGCCGAAAGTCGGTTGCGGAATCAGTACCGAATCTCCCGGGCTGAAATAAGTCAGGGCGATGAGGCGGATAAGCTCCGTAGTGCCACTGCCGGCCAGGATGTTGTCCGGACTTATCCCCAGCTTCCCGGCCAGGCGATGCCGGAATTCGGTGGCTTCTGAATCAGGATACTGCTCGATGGTGGCCGTGTTGAGGGCTTTCTTTATCCCCGGTGGCGGGAACGGATTCAGACAAACGCTGAAATCAATCACCTCCTCCGGGCTAATCCCCATCGCCGTCAGTTCGGCATAGTCGATACTGCCGTGGTGGCACGGTTTCAGGTGCTCTATTTCCGGTCTAGGACGTAAGGACAATTTGAATTCCTCCCACGGCGATAGAAATCACCACCCAAAACAGAGCGGTTAGCTGCATCAGCTTTACCGAGGCACCGATGGTCTCCGGTGTCAGGAGGGCGTTTCCCCGGCCTAACTTATAATGCCCCCTTTTTTCAAGTTGGACGCCGAGGGCGCCGGCAACCGCCGCCATCGGCCAGCCGGCGTTGGGGCTCTCGGTATTGGC
>JACZSH010000132.1 GCA_022574315.1 Chloroflexota bacterium
GACAGCCGCCCCCATGACCACGGCATAATCGCCCCCCTCCGGCTCCAGCAGCCCCTCGGCGTATTCGGTTACTTGGCGGGCGTGGTCTATCCGCCGGGTATCTCCGTTAAAATAAGCCTCCATGGCTTGTAGCAGGGCTTTCCGGGTAGTCTCCATTCTTTCCCCAGTTTGCGCCGGGCATGGCGCTGATTATCCGGGAATCAGCTCTCCCCTGACGCTGACAGTTATCTCTTGGAAGGGTATATCCCTGCCGCTGGCCGTAATCGCTTTCTGGGCCATGTTTACCAGGCCGAAACAGCAGGGGACTTCCATGTGCACCACGGTCAGGCCTTTCGGCTCCGCCTGGCTCAGTATCGCGGTGAGCTTTTGCCGGTGGGCTTCAAAGTCGTCCAGCTTGGGACAGGCAATGACCAGGGCATGACCGTTCAACAGTTGCTGATGAAAACCGGGATAGGCAAAAGGAACACAGTCCGCCGTCAGCAGCAGGTCCGTTCCTTTCAGGAATGGCGCCGATGGTGGGACGAGGGTCATCTGGACGGGCCAGTGGGACAGCGCCGGTTCGGGTATATCCGGCGCCGCTTCAGAGGCCGGGTATCCGGTAACGGTTTGGCGTTCAAACCGGGCAACGGTGGTGGAAGGGCAGCCGCAGGATAGTTCGTCATCAACCGTCTCTTTTGAGCGTATGAATTGCTCAACCGCCGCTTCGTCGAACTCTTTGGCTTCCCGCTCCTCGACGGTAATGGCATCCTGCGGACATTTACCCAGGCAGGCGCCCAGCCCGTCACAATACGTCTCGCTGATGAGCCTTGCCTTGCCATCGATTATCTGCAGCGCCCCTTCCACGCAGGAAGGAACACAGACTCCGCACCCGTCACACTTCTCCTCGTCGATGATAACGATTTTCCTTATCAGCTTCGTGGTCATTAACCACCTCCTTGGTGAGTTCGGTTATTCCTCGCCGTGTATCGCCTTCCACCGGTCCTCCCCAAGGCATTTCCGCGCTGAGGCGCACCAGTCAATGCAGGAAGGCATTTTCTCTTTGTAAACGTATTTCCCGCACTTCTGACATTTTATCTTCAGTTCATCGGAAAACATTTCCACTTCCGCACCGCAGGTCGGGCATTTATATAAAGCCACTCTGAGTTTTCGCATGTCCTGTCCCGGACAGTCGCTGACCATTGCTATCACCTCCTCAACCGCTGAGTTCGTAATGGCTACTTTCCATGAAAAGGATAACAGATGACGTCGTAAGTGACTATGATTTGTATCATATCCGGAAACTAAAGCCCGGTTTGGGCCTGGTCTGCCTGGATGCCGGCAAGCCCTGCTTTATATTAGCGGTGGTCCCTCACTCAGCAGGGTGAGCTTGGTCTCGTCAAGAATGGTGATTTTACCGCGGACCGTCTTAATAATACCTCTTTCCTTCAGTCGGCTGGTCACCCGGATTGCCGATTCGGTGGTCGTTCCGGACATGTCGGCCAGTTCCTGCCTGGTGAAGGGCAGAGTCGGCCCCATTTTTGAGGCCAGCATCAGCATGGTTCGGGCCAGGCGTTGCTCAACTCGTTCTCCGACCATGTCCTTGAGGCGACTCTGGGCGTCTCTCAGCCGGCCCCCCAGCACGCTGATAATGCTTAACGCTACTGGCGGGTGGTTGCCGAGAAAGGAGAGAAAATGCTCTTTTTTGATGCCCAGTATCCGGGTGTCAACTACGGTTTGCGCGGACGCCGGATATGACTTGTCCTCGAAAACGGCTACTTCGCCGAACATTTCGCCGACCCCGAAGAAGGCGATGATGAAGCCTTTCCCGGAAGAAGAGTACTTGATTACCTTGATTCTACCCTCGATGATGATGTAGAAATAGTCGGCGGTATCTCCTTCCCAGAAGATGAACTCCTCCGGCTTGAAATGGCGCTCGATGGTGAACCGGGTTAATTCGGCAAGTTCGCGGTCGTTCAGGCTGGAGAATATCAGCGATTGTTTTAATACTTCTTCTCGAGCCGTTTCTGCCACGGTTCCAACCCCCCTTTTCCCGCACCTCTTTTGGCCGGCTATCGGCTCAGTGCCTGCCGGCCGGTGATTTCCTGCTTTAAGTACCACGTCTGAACAGCATCGATGACCTCCTCGGTTTCGTCACAGACACGGAGCAGGTGCAGGTCTTCTTCGGAAATATAGCCGTTGGCCAGGGTATCGGTACGCAGCCATTCCAGGAATCCGGCCCAGTAATTACTGTTGAATAATATCACCGGAAACGGCTTTATCTTGTGGGTCTGTATCAGTGTCAGTACTTCGGTCACTTCGTCCAGAGTACCCAGCCCGCCGGGCATGATAATAAAAGCAGTGGCATATTTTACCAGCAGGACCTTGCGGACGAAAAAGTGGCTGAATGTCAACGTAAGTGTTGAGTAAACGTTGGGTACCTGTTCCTCGGGCAGTTCTATGTTTACCCCCACCGACTTGACGCCCGCCGCCCGGGCACCCTTGTTGGCCGCCTCCATCAGGCCCGGTCCGCCGCCGGTGATGATGGAAAAACCGATTTCCCCCAGCCGCCGGGCGATTTGCTCGGTTTTGGCGTATTGCTCGTCTTCCGGCTTCACCCGCGCCGAGCCGTATATGGTGACCGCCGGCTCTATGCCGGACAGCTTGTCAAAACCCTCCACCAGCTCCCCGATTATCCGGAACATGCGCCACGATTCTTCTTTTGCCAGTTCGTTTATTTCATAACCGTGTTCCTGTTGCATTCTTCCCTCCGTGTAATAGCTTATCTGCCGTGACCGTCCCGCATCTCAAAAGTTGACCTGAGAAAGCGGGTAAATTTTCTCCTGATTAGAGGATACCATAACCAGATGGTGGCGTGTGTCGCCGGAAACCAGGTTATCGGCGGTTTACCGCAGGCTTTCCAGAAATCCCGGGTCGATTCTTTCGGGATGTACTCGTCCCAGGACGCATTTAGCATCAATACCGGTCGTTCTTTGAGTTGGGAGGCAAAAGTCATCGGGTCAACCACGAAGCTTTGGCTGGTCGGAGTCACCGCCTCGAATCCCTTTTCGGCAACCTCAGCGAGATACTCGGTGTATCGACTCTGGTTATAGTTATACTCAGCTTCGGTATGACGGTATTTCAAGGCGCCTTTCCGGTTCTTCCGGTTGATTTTCCCTGAATTTCCCCCGGAGATAATAAAAACACCTGCTCGGATGCGGTTATCTACTCCCATGGTTATCGCCGAGACGAAGCC
>JACZSH010000133.1 GCA_022574315.1 Chloroflexota bacterium
TTAATCAGGAATTTGCACTCCGGGTAGTTGCTGCACCCGTAAAAGGTGCGCTTCTTTTTGCTTACCCTCTGCACCAGCTCGCCGCCGCACTCCGGGCATTTCGCCCCCGTCTTTATCTGGAACGACTTGGTGAACTTGCACTCCGGGTAGCCGGTGCAGGCCAGGAATTTGCCGAACCGCCCCGTTTTAATCGCCAGTGGTTTTTCGCACTTCGGGCAGAGTTCGTCGGTCAGTTCGTCGGGAAGCTTTATCCTCTCTATCTGCGCCGTGGCCGTCTCCAGGTCTTTCTCCAGCGGGGTATAAAAGTCCCTGATGACGCTCACCCAGTCCCGCTTGTCGCTGGCGATATCGTCCAGCTTTTCTTCCAGCCCGGCGGTGAAGCTCTCGCTCATGATGTCGGAGAAATACTCCACCAGCAGGTCGTTGACCACGAAACCGAGTTCCGTCGGCTGGAAGCTCCCCTTGATGCGGTTCACGTAGTCGCGGTCCTGGATGGTCGACAGGGTGGGCGCGTAGGTGCTCGGCCGCCCGATGCCCCAGCGCTCCAGCGTCTTGATTAAGGTCGCCTCCGTGAAGCGGGGCGGCGGCTGGGTAAAATGCTGCTCCGGAATAAGTTTCCGCAGTTTCAGTGCCTCGCCTTTTGTCAGGCTCGGTAACGGTTCTTTCTTTTCCGTGTCCTCTTCGTCTTTTCCCTCGCTGTAAAGCGCCGTAAAGCCGGGAAACGTGTTCACCAGGCTGGACTTTCTCAGTAAATAGGCGTCGCCGTTTCGTTTCGCCGCCACGTCCACCGTCGTGTTATCGTACTGCGCGGCCGACATCTGGCTGGCCACCATCCGTTTCCAGATTAGTTCGTACAGCCGCGCCTGGCCCGGCGTCAGGGACTTCTTTATCAACTCTGGCTGCCGGTGTATCCGGGTCGGCCTTATCGCTTCGTGCGCCTCCTGCGCTCCTTTCGCTTTCCTGGCAAAAAATCGGGGCTTGGCCGGCCGGTAACGCTCTCCGAACTTGCTGCCGATATATTCCCTGGTTTCGGCAATCGCCGAGCCGGCCACCCGTGTCGAGTCGGTTCTCATGTAGGTGATCAGGCCGACGCTCCCTTCGCTGCCCACCGGCAGACCTTCGTAGAGTTGCTGGGCAATCGCCATCGTCTGCTTGGCCGAGAAACGCAGTTTCCGCCAGGCTTCCTGTTGCAGGGTGCTGGTGATAAACGGCGGTGCCGGCTGCCGGGTCACCCGTTTCACGGCGATATTATCAACGCTGTATTCCGCCTTCTCCAGCTCTTTTTTCAACCTGGTCGCTTCCGATTCGCTTTTAACGTCTAGCTTGGTGCCGTCTTTAAGCCCGACCAGTGTCGCGCAGAAGGCGAAATCGTCGGCTTGCTTGGTCAGTTCGGCGTCGATTGTCCAGTATTCCACCGGCACGAAAGCGGTTACTTCACGCTCCCGGTCGACGACTATCTTCAGCGCCACCGATTGCACTCTGCCTGCCGAAAGGCCCCGCCTTATTTTCTTCCAGAGCAGGGGGCTTATTTTGTAGCCCACCAGCCGGTCGAGCACCCGGCGTGCCTGCTGAGCGTTGACCAGGCTCATATCCAGGTCGCGCGTGTTCTGGAAGGCGTGCTTGATGGCTTCCTCGGTTATTTCGTGGAAGACGACGCGGCGGAACGGTATCACCTCCGGTTTAAGCACCTCCAGCAGGTGCCAGGCGATTGCCTCCCCTTCGCGGTCCGGGTCGGTCGCCAGGTATATCGTTGACGCCTCCAGCATCGACTTCTTGAACTCGTTGGCCAGCTTGCTTTTATCCCTGGGCACCACGTACTGTGGCTTGAAATCGTTCTCAATGTCCACGCCCAGTTTGCTGCGCGGCAGGTCCCGGATATGCCCCAGCGAGGCTTTTAAATGATAGCTCGTCCCCAGTATCTTGCTCAGCGTCCTCGCCTTCGCCGGGGACTCCACGATAACCAGTTTCTTCTTCTTACCTGTCATAATTTCTTCTTGTCCTTTGTCATTGCGAATAACCCCGCCCTGTCATTGTCGATAGCCTCGTCCTGTCATTGCGAGGAGCGCCGCGACGAAGCAATCTCTAGTATCGCTGCACAATCGATATAGATTGCTTCGCCTTCATCCCGCCCTGGCTGTCATCCTTCCAACCTCTGCCCGGTGCCGGTAGGGCATTACTTGACATAAACATTTCAAACAATAAATATTAGCCTCGCCTGACCTTAAAATCAAATCGGCACTGCCCCCGGCTTTTGACCGATTATTATGCTCAACATGGCACTGACTTCGACTCGCTTAACATAACACCAAATACAACCCCGAAGCTAACCACCCACGGTTTGTTCCCTTGACTAAATCAATCCACCCTTATTCGGTATTCCCCCCTCGCCTCCCGGGAAAGGGTATAGTTCATCGGCCCCAGTTGCTTTACCATCCCTTTCAGTTCCATCATCGCCAGCGTGCTGCTGACCGTGGCTATGGGCAGGCCACTGCTCCGGCAGACTTCATCGATATGGGTTGGCTCGGCGGACAGGTTCTTGAGCAGCACGGACTCCGTATCCGAAGCCGGAATCACTTCCCTCAATTCCATCTGGCGGGCGACTGTCATCAGGTTCAGTTCTTCCAGGATGTCCTTATAGCTGCGTACCAGCTTGGCTCCTTCCTGGATGAGATAATTGGTACCCTGGCTCGCCGGTGATAGGACGCTGCCGGGAACGGCAAACACTTCTCGGTCCTGCTCCAGTGCCAGGTGAGCGGTTATCATCGCTCCGCTAGTCTCGCCCGCTTCAACCACCAAAACACCCAGACTCAGGCCGCTCATGATACGGTTTCGCCTCGGAAAATTTTCCGGTCTTGGTCTGGTGCCCAGGGGATACTCGCTTATCAAGGCGCCGTGCTGCATGATATCTCTGGCCAGGGCGGTGTTTTCACTGGGATATACTATATCAAGTCCGCAGGCGAAAACGGCCAGGCTCCTGCCGCCACTGGCTAAGGCACTCTGGTGGGCTATCGAATCAATTCCCCTGGCTAAACCGCTGGTTATGGTTATATTACTCTGCGCCAGGTCTGTCACTATTTCCTCGGTTACCTGTCTGCCGTATACCGTAGCCCGCCGTGTCCCCACAACTGCCAAACACCATTCATCTTCAGGAAGCAGCGAGCCTCTGATACAAAGTATCG
>JACZSH010000134.1 GCA_022574315.1 Chloroflexota bacterium
CATCATCCTGGCCCATGAAGTCGGCCGCCAGCTGGGGGTACGCAGCCTCTACGCAGAGAAGGAAGGCGAGGAAAGGGTCTTCCGTCGCGGCTTCAATATCGATCCCGGGGAGCGGGTCCTCATCGTCGACGATATCCTCACCACCGGCGGCTCCATCCGAGAGGTCATGGCGGCAGTAACTCGACGAGGCGGTCGAATAATAGGCATCGGCGTCCTGGTTGACCGTTCCGGGCAAACGCCGGATTTCAGCGTACCGCTCTTCAGCTGCCATCGCGCCGTGACGGATACCTACCGGCCGGAGGAGTGCCCGCTCTGCGCCCAGAATGTCCCCCTGGTGACACCGGGCAGTCACCAATCGCCGACGGCCTGACCGCCATCCCGGACACGACAAAAGCGTCAATTTTTTTTCACAAGAAACAATTCGAGGCTGGACAGGCACGAATCTGTTTTTATAGTTATGTTAAACGCCCGGCTTCTGGCATAAGATACGAGGCGGGAACGCAAAACCCGGATGGCGGGTCGGGTCAGGGTGTACTATAATTAAAGCCAGCTAACTCTCGAGGAGGCAAACCATGGAAGTTATCGCCTTAATTACCATCATCGTCATCGCGGCGGTGCTGGCGGTGCTGCTGGCCAGCTACACCGCCCGACTGAAATACGAGGGCAAGTTCCGCCAGTGGCAAGAGGCGGAGCGGCGCCGCGGGGAGGAGGAAAAAGAACGGGCGATACGGGAAGCCATCCAGCAGAGCCGGGCCGTGCTGGGCGGCAAGTTCACCGAGCAGATGGCGCCTTACCTGCCCGAGTTCAAGTACGACCCCACCGAAGCCCGCTTCATCGGCAGTCCAATCGACTTCATCGTCTTCCCCGGCCTGGCCCAGGGCGAACCGAAAGAAATCGTCATCATGGAAGTCAAATCGGGCAAGACCGGCCAGCTGACCGGGTCGCAACGTAAAATCCGCCAGTTAATCGAAGACGGCATGGTGCGCTGGGAACTGCTCCAGAAGAAGCCGGAGGAAGAGGCATAAATGAAGTATTTTTTACGGTGCTTTATTTTTTAGTATTTGCATGTGAAAAACTAAAATGTGATAGCGTTCTTTATAACTACATTATAAAATTGGTACAGAATTGCGAGAAGAACGGTTATAATTCAAATCTCTTTCTTGCAATTCCAACATATGTTATTATACTGGACACTCAAGCGAAACGTTTAATCAGATTTTTCAGGGGTGATGAAAATGAAGATTTGGATAATTATTACAGTGCTGGCAGTCATATTAACTGGGGGAGGTGTTTTCTTAGGGATGCGTGTAGCTGACCTGACTACTCGTGTTAACGAGCTTAATCTGAACTACGCCACATTGCAAGAGAGTAATAATAATTTACAGTCAAGCTATAATGCAATGGATGCAAATTACCGTACTACTCTCAGCAACTACGATTTATTAGATGCTAATTATAAAGCACTTGAGTCAAATCTCAATTCACTGAATGCAGATTTCCAGTCCCTTGCTACCGATTATGATACATTAGAATTGGATTATGAAGTGCTTGAATTTGATTATAAATCACTTGATAACGAGTACGATAAGCTATCGGGTGAAGTGTCAGCTTTGAAAACAGAGAGCAGAAAACTAGAGCGTGAAAAAGAAGACCTGCAGGACTTACTGAACGAATATGAGAAAGTACCCCATGGATATTATTCTAATAATATTTTCAAGACCTATTCCAACACTTACAGTGACCTAGGTCAGTTTCTTAATTCCGAGTTTAAACTACCCAGTAGTTATGAGTTAAATGTATTTGATTGCAGTGAATCGGCAGCGTATATGGAGTGGGCACTAGAAAACGCAGGTTTTAATGCCGAGATTGTTGTCGGTCCTAACCCACAAGATCCTGCTGGTGTTTATCATGCTTGGGTAATAGTCTATACGACCGATAATTATAAAGTGGCTGTTGAGGCCACGAATTTCAACAGGGATAGGAATGCCTATCGTTCCTGGGGAAGAATACCTGGTGTAGTATACTCAGAGGATACGCTTATCAAAGGTAGTGAGGCCTATTATGATGGTTATGACGACAGCTTTGGAAACATATATGAAGCAATACGTGATTTTGGTACCAACCCGGAATGGAACTGGTGGGTAGGAGCTTTTGGGTTTGAATAACTCTGTCACTCTATATTGAATGCATTACATTCTAATAAACTTCCCACGACCTTACGGTCGGGGAATTAAGTAAGGTAGCTTAAATTGTTGAAAAATTGTTTACAGGCAGTCTCCCCTTCGGAGAAGGGGGAGCAAGGGAGATTCCCGACTGGCAAAATGGGGGAAATCCCTCTCAATCTCCCTTTACCAAAGGGAGAGGTTCAGTTTCTGGAAATGACCTGAACTGTTTTCAGCAGTCGGTCCAGGTGAATTATCGGGCGGTATACGATACTAGCTCCGCCCGAAGTGACGGCGCAACTGGCCGTTACTGAGATGGATGAGGGTGGGCCGGCCGTGGGGACAGGTATGAGGCAATTCCGTACTTTCAAGTCGTCGCACCAGCGCCCGCATTTCAGAGTCGGAAAGCACCTGCCCGGCCCGCACCGCCCGGCGGTGACAGGCAATCGAAATCGCCACCTTCTCCTCGAAATCAACCCCGCTTTCCCCGGCCAGAGCATCGAGCAGCTCCCGCAGCATCCCTGACCAGTCGTCCGCCGAGACCAGCTCCGGCACCGCCCGCACCAGATAGGTACGGTCGCCGAACGGCTCGATATCGAACCCGAAATCGGCCAGCTCCCCATACCGTGCCCGCAGCACCTCGTCCTGCCCCGGAGTGACCTCGAAAGTGGCCGGCGCCAGCAAGCCCTGTCGCGACACCTCCCGTCGCCGGCGCTGTCGCTTCACTTCTTCGTAGACGATGCGCTCGTGGGCGGCGTGCTGGTCGATGAGGTACATTCCGTCGGGGCCCTCAGCGATGACGTAGGTGCTGCCGAACTGACCGATGACCCGCAGCGCGGGCAGCGTCTCGGCCGGCGTCGAAAGGCCGGTCGCCGCCTCCGCCTGCCTGCCGGTAGGCATGGCCTGTCGTCGCTCCAGGGCGCGGGCGTGCTCCCACAGTGGAGGCGCCGACGGCTGAGGGGCAAGGTCCAGCGGCGCTGTCGGGGCTGCCGTCGCCAC
>JACZSH010000031.1 GCA_022574315.1 Chloroflexota bacterium
AGCTGCGCATCGACACGGAGAGCGCGCCGCCGGAAAACCGGACCCTGGAGCATGAACTCAAGCAGTTGACCAACGAAGAAGAAGCCGCTTCCCAGCGGCAGGACTACGAGCAGTCAGCCATACTGAAATCAAAGAGATTAAAACTGGAAGCCGAGTACGGGAAAGCGAAAGAGGACTGGCTGCAGCGGGAAAAAATCAGCGAAACGGTCAGCCAGGAAACCATCGCCCAGCTCATATCCAGCTGGACCGGCATCCCGGTGTCACAGATGCTGGAAGGCGAGGCCGAAAAGTTGCTTCACATGGAAGACCGGATTCACGAGCGTTTAATCGACCAGGAGGAGGCAGTTTTCGCCATCTCCGAGGCTATCCGGAGAAGCCGTGCCGGGTTGAAGGACCCGAGGCGGCCCATCGGCAGCTTTATCTTTCTCGGCCCGACCGGTGTCGGTAAGACCGAGCTGGCCCGGACCCTGGCCTGGTTCCTGTTTGACGACGAGAACGCCATGGTGCGGATGGACATGTCAGAGTACCAGGAAAAACATACCGTTTCCCGATTGGTCGGTGCTCCCCCGGGCTACGTCGGTTTCGAGGAAGGCGGCCAGCTGACTGAGGCGGTCAGGCGGCGTCCTTACCGGGTTATCCTGCTCGATGAGATTGAGAAAGCACACCCGGACGTGTTCAACATCCTGCTCCAGCTGCTGGATGACGGCCGGTTGACGGACGGTCACGGCCGCACCGTGGACTTCAAGAACTGTGTCATCATCATGACCAGCAATGCCGGCGTGGAGCTCATCCAGCGCGAGACCGGCCTCGGCTTTGCCACCGCCCGGGACGAGGCAAAGACCCGAAAGCAGGGTTATGAAACGATGAAGGAAAAGGTGATGGCCGAGGTCAAGCGGACTTTCCGCCCCGAGTTCCTGAACCGGCTGGACGAAATCATCGTCTTCCACGAACTATCCGAGGAGCAACTGGGAAGCATCGCCGAACTGATGATAAGCGACCTCCGGAAACGACTTGCCGAGCGTAAACTCGGTATCGAGCTCACTAAAAAGGCGAAGTCCTGGCTGGTCAGGGAGGGTTACGACCCGGCATTCGGAGCGCGCCCACTGCGCCGGGTAATCGAACGTTACGTGGAAAATCCCCTATCGAGCAAACTGCTGCGGGGTGAATTCAAAGAAGGCGATACGGTAAAAGTCAACGTCGGTGCCGACGGCCTGACGTTCAAAGCCGGGAAAAAAGCCAGAGCCGCCGCTTCCCCGGCGGAAGTATAAGTTCACTGCTAATAAGCCTGGACATGCGCCTGGCGAGTTATGGTAGAATAGTACGATTTCATGACAGGCTTGAAAAACAAGGGCTCGACCAGGACAGCCTATATCATGGGCATTGCTGGCGTCGTGGCGACGCTGCTGATGGCGGCGTCGGTGGTTTATTACTGGGATTGGGTGCAGAGGCTAGAAGGTTACGGCTACGTAGGCGCTTTTATCATCAGTATCCTCGGCGGGGCCACCATCATCGTTCCGGTGCCCATGCTGGCGATAGTTTTCGCCCTCGGCGGCGTCTTAAAATACACCTGGCTACTCGGTATCGTGGCCGGTCTCGGGGAGACATTCGGCGCCCTGACCATCTACATGACCGGTTATGGCGGTGGAGCGGCGCTCTATCGCAGCCGGCATGGCCGGATACAGGCTGCCTACCTGCGCCTGATGGGCCTGATGGAGAGAAGAGGCTCGCTGACACTATTCATACTGGCTTCCGTGCTTAATCCGTTTTTCTACCCGGCCGCCCTGGCCGCCGGCGCCCTGAGGTTCGGGGTAAAAAAGTACTTCCTTATCTGCTGGGCAGGCAAGACCATCAAGGGTTTTACCGTGGCCTATGCCGGCTACTGGGGACTGCGCGGTCTGCTCAGAATGCTGGGAGCGCCTATTTAAGCTCAATTTTCCGCGATGGTTATCCGGATTATGCGGTCGCCCTCAAATTGAGGATTCTGGTTCGGGTCCCTCGGTGTCAGATTGTTGAGAACGTCCGTTCCCTCTATCAGCCGCCCGAATACCGAATGCAGGCCGTCAAGCCCGGGCTGAGAGGTAAAGGTAATAAAAAACTGGCTGCCGTTGGTGTTGGCACCGGCATTAGCCATTGACAGTGTCCCGGCTTCGTGCTTGTGCTCGGAAAACTCATCGCCAAACTTATAACCGGCGTCACCCCTGCCCGTCCCGGTGGGGTCGCCTCCCTGCACCATAAAGCCGGGGATTACCCGGTGGAACGTTGAGCCATCATAAAAGCCTTCACGGGCCAGAAAGACAAAGTTATTCACCGTTTTCGGCACATCAGCGGCGAACAGTTCCAGTACCAGGTTCCCCTTTTCCGTTTCGATAGTGGCGATATACTGCTTGCTGGTATCAATCATCATTTCCGGCGGCGAGTCATATTTCTTCGGTTTTGCTGCCGGCTCCGGTGCGGGAGACGGGGATGGCGCCGGTGCGAGGGACGGAGACGGCGGTGGGACTGGCTCCGGAGTCGAACTGCCACAGGCCACGCCCAGCAGGCCAACCATAACCATCATCAAAACGATACTTGCCGCGCGGGGTAGTGTTCGGGTCAACATAGTTTCCTCCCTTATCTGCCAAACATGAAATAATCTTGTCCCGATTTTAGCGCACTTACCGGTAATAAGCAATCACCGTGACCACCGGCTCGCCTTATACCCGCCGCCGGTTATAAAATAGGTTGTCCCCGCAGGAGGGTGAAAATGACCCTGGGAGACAAACTGAAAAAGCGGAAACCATAATCAGTGAAGTTGAAAATTTGGCCGGTGAGGATACCCTGAATACCGCCAGATATCAGGAAATCATGGCCGGACTTGGTCAGGCAGATGCCATACTGCACCGGATTATGAACGACTATGCCACCGGAGAAGCCAGTTTATCCGTCTCCCGGGTCTACCTTGCCTCAAAGCTGCTGGAGAGACTACACCGGGCAAGGCACCACCTACCCTCCCGTTTCCAGAAATAGTAAAACCAGAAGTCCGGGAGAAAGCACCTGCCACGGGCACCGCCAGACTTGCCTTCCCGTCTCTTTTCTGCTAGATTATACTGGTACCGACGGGGCTGTAGTTCAGCTGGGAGAACGTTTGACTGGCAGTCAAAAGGTCGAGGGTTCGAGTCCCTCCAGCTCCACCAGCATATATCAGCCGAATGTTCTCCTTAGCCAATACGCGGCGGCTGGGCCACCGGCGCCGAGGGGATTACCTTCCCCGCCTTCACCACCAAAACCGGTGATACCAGTTCGGTAACTCGCAGCGTCTCCGGTACGGAATCGGCTAATTCCCAGGTGCCGGAGAGTATCTCCAGCACGGAAACATCGGCGTCCATGCCGGGTTTGAGGCTTCCCTTCCGGTCTTCAATCCGCAGGGCGCGGGCGGAATTGATAGTCGTCATCTCTATCATCTGCTTTATGTCAAGTCCAAGCGCCAGGAACTTTGACATGGTCACCGTCAGGCCGTACACCAGGGTAGTCAGCGACGGTAAGACGACATCGGTGCTCAGGGTGGTGGGCATTATACCCTGCGCCATGCCCTTCCGGGCGACCTCGAAGCTGAGATTATTACGGCCGTTGGCGATATCCAGCACCACCCCCCGCTCCGCCGCCGCCCGCAGCTCCGGCATCACGCTACCGTCTTCGAGCAGGATACTGCCCATATTCCCGGTAAAAACGTGGCTCAGGATGTCACCGGATTCCATCAGGGGCAGGAACTCCCGGGTCAACGTCGGCGATACCTGCCTCTTGAGGTCGCCGATGTGTATCATAATCGGCAGCCCGAACTTCCCGGCGGTCTCTTTGGCCATCTCCACCACTTTCACACCGGCGCTGGCTACGATATTTCCCACCAGGCGCAGCTTGACGCCTTTTATCAGGCCGGGGTGAGCGCCGATAACCGCGGCGGTGGCTTCAAGGTCGATTTCTTCCCAGTCCCTTATCTCGGGCATGATGCTCAGTCCCTGGGAACCCAGGTGAAGGAAGCAGAAGACCGTGGTGCGGGCGGCCGGGATGACGTACTTAGGCAGACCGCCAAAGATAGCCTGGCCGGCGCTGCCGGCATCCACCACCGTGGTCACCCCCTGCTTAACGCCGGCGTCGTCAGGAAGGAGACCGTCCGGAACTCCACCGTCATAACAGTGGCAGTGCAAATCGATAAGGCCCGGAGTGACTATCTTACCGGCAGCATCGATTACTTTCCGGCACTCCATGGCCGGGATTTCATCAGCCACCAGGGCTATTTTATCCCCGCTGACGGCAACATCCCTCTTTCCATCCAGGCCCTGCGCCGGGTCAATCACCCGTCCGCCTTTAATAAGCACATCGTACATGATAACCTCCATTATACTCGTGGTAGCCTGACGTTTATCCGGTTGACGGCGGGACAACTCCCTGAGAGATATGCCGGTACCGTCAGCCGATAGCGTACTTCCGAATATCGGCTGCCTCCCGGTTAATGTGCCGTCAGCCGGCCACCGTTGATATTAATGCTCTGCCCGGTAATAAAGCTGGATTCTTCCGAGCAGAGGAACATGACGGCGCTGGCCAGTTCTTCCGGCTTGCCGAGCCTGCCCAGGGGGATGAACGGCAGCACATCCGAGTGCACCCTTTTCTCCGCCTCGGCCAGGTCAATCCCTTCCCGGCGCGCCAGCTCCACAGTTTCAGTGCGCTTGCTCATCTCGGTCAGAAACCGGCCGGGGGCAAGGGCGTTAACCCTGATATTATAGGGCCCCAGCTCAATGGCCATCACCTGGGTCAGTCCGTTGACGCCGAATTTTGAGGCGGAGTAGGCGGCGACATTGGCCATACCCATCTTGCCGGCCACTGAAGAGATATTCACGATAGCGCCGCCGTCACCGCGTTCCACCATGTGCCGTGCCACCGCCTGGCCGCAGAAAAACACCCCGTCAAGGTTGGTGGCCATGACCCGGTGCCAGTCTTCCTCCGCGAGTTCAATCACCGGTGACCAGATGATGACGCCCGCATTGGCGACCAGGAAATCGATACGGCCGAACTCGGCGAGGGCTTTAGCCACCATTTCCTGGGCCTGGATACGGTCACTGATATCGGCGGTCACGGCCAGTCCCCGGGTACCCAGCGCCTCTATTTCCCCGACGACGCTTTCCAGCCCCTTCCAACCGGCCTGCTTTTCCTCCTCCGGAAATTGCTCCGGTGGGCGATACCGACCGTGTACCACTACGTCGGCGCCTTCGGCGGCAAAACGGGTGGCGATGGCGCAGCCGAAACCACGCTGGCGCGCGGCACCGGTGACCAGGGCCACCTTACCCTTAAATTTATACATTGTCACCTCCGGTTAACACCCTGGTCAGGCTCTTATTCCCTGACCAGGTCAATTTTAGGCTTGACTCCGCTGTTTACCACGTTCCTGGGCCACTTCCCGCTGACCACCCGGGCGGCCTCCTGTCCGACGCTCCTGGCCAGTCGACGGAACGAAGCGTCCGAGAAAGAAGCCGAGTGCGGCAGGGCAATCACGTTATCCATCTTGAGCAGCGGGTTATCCGGGTCGACCGGCTCCTGCTCGAAGACATCCAGACCGGCACCGGCAATCTGCTTTTCCAGCAACGCCTTTATCAGCGCCGGTTCATCGATTACCGAGCCGCGGGCAGTATTAATAATGTAGGCACTCGATTTCATCTGCTTGAACTCTTTTTCACCGAGCAGGTGACGGGTGTCCGCATTTAAGAAAGTGTGCACCGAAACATAGTCCGATTCCTGGAGCAGTGCTTCCAGGCTCACCAGGGTTATCCCGCATTCCTCGGTTAGCGACTTGTCCACGAATGGGTCGGCGCCGATAACGCGCAGGTCAAAGCATTGCGCCTTACGAGCCACCCGCCGCCCGATGTTGCCGCAGCCAATCAGCCCGAGCGTCTGTCCCCAGATTGAACCCATCGGTGCCTGGGCGGCTTTACACTCCTCCCAGCGGCCCGCTTTCACGCCCCGGTCCATAAAAATAAACTTCTTGGCGCAGGCCAGCAGCAGGGCGATGGCATGGTTGGAGACTTCCTCAAAACAAAAGTCGGGGACGTTGACCACCAGAATACCGTTGTCGGTGGCTGCCGCCAGGTCAACCGTGTCATAACCGATACCGTAGCGCACGATTGCCTGGCACCGGGGGAGCGCTTCCATCACCCGCCGGGTTATCCGGGAGAAGACTACCAGCAAGACCCGTGCCTCCCCGGCCACCTTGATGATATCGTCTTCGGTAAGGCAGTTACCTTCGATAACCTCCGCCCCTACCCGGGAAAGTTCCTCGATTTCTTCGGACATGGGTATGCCCCCACTCATCACGTCGGTACGCACCACTAATATTGTGTTATCAGTCAATTTATTTCTCCTCCCTGATTTATCTCCGCTCCGAATTGTAAACTGACGCCAAAAGCAATGTCAATTTTACGGTACTGCCAGAATTATAGCCAAAAACTACCCCGCCTGTAAAACGGCGTTCTGCCCGCTCGAAGTTTTAGGGGATGGTTTGCCTTTCGGCAAGCAGCGGGGTAAAATACTCTGTAAACAGATGGGCCAGACCGCCCAGAACGAGCCACCACCGAATTTCACCCGTTAAGGAGGCAGCCACCATGCCAAAAGGACTTCTCTGGGAACCTTTTCAACTGGGCAAGATGGAGCTCAGGAACCGGATTGTGATGCCGCCCATGGTAACCAGGTACGGTAATGATGACGGCAAGGTCACCGAACGTACCCTCAATTACTACGAGGCGCGTGCCCGTGGCGGCGCCTCACTTATTATCGTGGAGGCTACTTTTGTACACAAGCAGGGCCAGGCTTTTGCCAACCAGCTCGGCATTTGCGATGCCGATTTTCTGCCGGGACTGAGCCGGCTGGTCGAAGTAATTCACCGCCACGGGGCTAAAGCCGCCATTCAACTGCACCACGGCGGCCGTACCGCCCGATCCGTCTTGAGCGGACTGCCGCCGATTGCCCCGTCCCCACTGCCCATCCCCGACGGCGAAATGCCCCGCGAGATTACCGGTAAGGAGATAGGCGATGCGGTAGCTTCTTTCGCCAATGCGGCCATCAGGGCCAGGCAAGCCGGATTCGACGGCGTGGAAATCCACGGGGCGCACGGCTACCTCATCGACCAGTTCCTCTCCGCCGCTTCGAACCAGCGTCGGGACGACTACGGGGGCAGTCTGCCCAACCGCCAGCGGTTTCTCCTCGAGGTGATAAAGGCGGTTAAAGAGGCGGTGGGAAACGACCTTACCGTCTGGTGCCGGATAAACGGCCGGGAATACGGGGTGGAAAACGGCACCTCGCCGGAAGACGCACAGGATACCGCCCGCCAAGCCCAGGCAGCCGGCATTGACGCCATCCACGTGTCCGGCTACGGGCCGGCCGCACCCAACAACCTGACCACACCCAAGTTTGCCACCGGTGTAATCATGGAGGTGGTCGAGGGGGTGAAACAAGCCGTTACCGTACCCGTTATCGGCGTGGGCAGAATATCTCCCCAGGCCGGGGAGAAAATCCTGGAAACGGGCAGAGCGGATCTTATCGCCATCGGCAAAGCTCTCCTGGCTGACCCGGACTTGCCGGAAAAAACGGCCGCCGACAGGGAGGAGGACATAACTCCCTGCATCGTCTGCAACGGCTGCCGTGACGATCTCCGCCTCCCCGATGTGGTGGGCATACGCTGTTCGGTAAACGCCGCCCTGGGCAGAGAGGCGGAATCCCGGATAATACCGGCCGGCAAGCCGAAAAACGTCCTCATCGTGGGTGGCGGGCCCGCCGGCATGGAAGCCGCCCGCGTCGCCGCCGTGAGAGGCCACCGGGTAACCCTTTACGAGAAAGATACCCGGCCGGGCGGCCAGCTGGTTCAAGCTGCCATTCCACCGCACAAGGACCGCATCGCGCCCCTGGTCAGCTACCTGGAAACCCAGTTAAAAAAGCTCGGTGTTGAGATCATGACGAGCACCGAAGCCACCGCCAATACCATTAATCAAGCCAGACCCGATGTAGTTATCCTGGCCACCGGTGTCAGTCCCTTTGTTCCCGGGATGCCGGGGGTAACCGGCGCCAACGTTGTCCAGGCCGGTGACGTCCTGGAAGGAAAAGTGACCACCGGCGACAGAGTTGTCGTCATTGGCGGCGCGCTGGTGGGCTGCGAGACCGCCGAGTTCCTGGCCGACCAGGGAAAGAAAGTAACCGTGACCCGGCGAGGACCGGAGATGGCGGCTGAAGTGGGTCTTTCTAACCGGGACTTTCTGCTGAAACGACTCGTGGCAAAGGGCATTACTTTACTACCGGGGATAAAGTATCATGAAATCACGCCCCAAGGCCTGGTAATCATCACCGCCGAAGGAGAAACGAAGACCATCGCCGCCGATACTATCGTGCTGGCCGCCGGCGCCGTCCCGGAAAGCACGCTTTATGAAGCACTGGCCGGAGGCACTACCGAAATTCACTGCATCGGCGATTGCGTTAAACCGCGGACGATACGCGACGCTATTGCCGAAGGCTTCCGTATCGGTGCGCAGATTTAGGCCGCCGGACAGGCGATGACGTTACCATTGATGCCGTCCGGTCGTCTGCCGGCCCTGCCCCCAAAAGCCATGTCGGGTCTATTCGATGATGAAAAATAAAATAGCTGGCGATGAAGCTATATCGCCGATAACTAAAGATGACCAGTTGACCCGGGGAACCACCCGGATTCTTCTGGCCGGTGTTTTCCTGACCTCGTTCAGCCTGCTCGCCCTGGAGGTAACCCTCACCCGGCTCCTCTCAGTGATACTGCTGTATCATTTTGTCTTTGCCGTGGTCTCCCTGGCCCTCCTGGGACTGGGGGCGGGCGGTATCTTTGTCCATTTCTTCCGTCAGCGCGTGCCCGGCGGTAATCACCGGTTCACCGTCCTGGCGCGATATGCCAGCCTGATATCGGTTTCCATCCCGCTGACGGTAATCCTCATGGTCCGACTTGGCCACATCGAGGCGGTGCAGGATAATATCCTGCTCTACGGCCTGCTCCTGTTCATCCCTTTTTTCCTCACCGGCCTGCTCCTGGCAGAGGTTTTCCGCATGTTCCCGGCCAGCAGTGCCCGGATTTACGGCGCTGACATGGTGGGGGCGGCTCTCGGTGCTCTGGGGGTTATCCTCCTGCTTGATGTCCTCGGCGGCATCAACACCAGTTTCCTCCTCGGCGTAGTGGCTGCCATCGCCGCTCTGGTCTTCGCCTCGCGGGCATTCAAAGAGAACCTCCGGGGGGTTATTCTACCCGCCGCCAGCCTGGTAATAGTCTCCGGCCTGCTGGCAGTTAATTTAATCGGTCCCTATCTCCCCGATATACCGGTGACCGGTGCCAACCCGGCCAAGGAAATCAGCCTGGCACTGTCCGAGCCTGCCGCCCCGGGAAAGATAATTGAGACCAGGTGGAGCGCTTTCGGGCGTACCGACCTGGTGGCCTTTGATAACCGTCCCGAGCAAATGAAAATCTACATCGATGGTACCGCCGGGACACCCATGTACCGGTTTAACGGCGATTTTGACCGCCCGGATACGGCGATTGAAGACCTGAAAAACAGCTTCCCCGGCTACTTCCCCTTCTTTTTCCTCTCCGAAGCAGAGAGAGATAACGCCCTCATCATCGGACCTGGTGGCGGCCGTGACGTACTGCTGGCGTTGATGGGCGGCGTTAAGGAAGTTACCGCCGTCGAGGTGAATAAAGACCTTATCGATATCGTGCGCGAACGCGCCGAATACAACGGCGGCATTTATACCGACTTCGCCAACGTGACCGTAATTGCCGACGAGGGCAGAAACTTCCTCAAACGACAAAAGGAGAAGTACGACATCATATTGCTCACCCTGCCGGTTACCCAGACCAGCCGCAGTCTGGAAGGGTATTCACTTACCGAGAATTTTCTTTTCACCACCGACTCTATCAGCGATTACCTGGAGCACCTGACCGACGAGGGACGTCTGGTGGTGGTGACCCACGACGACGTCACCATGTGGAAGCTTCTTTCCATCTCGCTGGCGGCTCTCAACGAAAAAGGCATCAGCGATACCGAGGCAATGAACCATATTTACATGATGGGCCTGAGTTCACCGGGTACATACCCTCTATATGTACTGAAGAAGACGCCTTTCGACCCGGCACAGGCAACCGTCCGTCAGGAGAAGATGGTACAACTTGGTTATAACCCCATGCTCAGTTATTTCCCCCATATTGAGGCACCGGGCATGGTCAATCCGTTGCTCCGGGATATGAGCCAGGGTAAGGTTGTTTTTCGGGATATAGAGGAAAACATGGCCCGGACACTGGGACTGGATATCAGCCCGGCAACTGACAACCGCCCGTTTTTCTACAAGATAGAGACGGGGATACCGCAGCCGGTGTCCCTGGTCTTCTGGCCATCAGTCATTCTCATGATTTTGGTCATCGTGACCCCGCCTCTAATCTGGAAGCGCCGACCACCCGGTAAAGAAACTCGACCGCAAGGAAAGCAGAGGCCCAACCGATTTCCCCTGAGGTCAACCGTTTTGTTTTCCATGCTTGGTATCGGCTTCATGCTGGTGGAAATTTCCCTTATCCAGAGATTTGTGCTCTTTCTGGGCCAACCGATTCTATCCCTGGCCGTCCTGCTGTTTTCCCTCTTGGCCGGCGCCGGCACCGGCAGCTTTTACAGCGGCCGCCTTGCCTCGAAAAAGATATACGGAGGTATCACCGCGGTCTCCCTGGCTATCGCCGCCACGGTGGTGGCTTACACTTTTATTATCCCTCTTCTCTTTAACCAGCTCCTGGGACTGCCCCTCGCCGTCCGCCTGACGGCCATGATTATCGTCTTAATCCCCTTGGGCTTTCTCATGGGATTTCCTTTCCCGCTTGGTATCCGGGCACTGAAAGAAGCAAACATGGAAAACTACATCCCGTGGATGTGGGGGATTAACGGGGTGGGTTCTGTGCTTGGCTCGGTGCTGACCATCGTTGTCGCGGTCGTTTTCGGGTTCACTCAGGCTCTGCTGATTGGCGCCGGCTGTTACCTGGTCGTCTTCCTTACCTTCAAGGGACTGGGAGCAAAACCGAGTTAGCCCGGATACCGCCCCTGAAACACAATGCGGGTTCTTTGCCTTTTACCGGACGGTATATTGATAGTCGGCCAAAGAGACCTGAGAGCAGTACCTTTTTCGTAACCCGATCTGCCTGCCGGCATAAGAAAAGTATAAAAAAGATGTCCCGGATAACAAATCTATTGACAAACAAGCTGATTGATGTTACTTTGTAGGCAATTAACTGTATCGGACGTCTGATGCGATGGGCAGAGCGGACAAAGGCGAAGAAAGAAACCGTTTTTGTAATTGCCTTTTAATAATACAGTAATGGAGTGGAAATACCAGACAGGCGGGCTCTGTCAGGGGAAACAAAGGCTCTGAACTTTAGGCATGGGTGCTGGCCCCTCCCGTGTGCTGTCTTTGGTGTAATCGGGCGAGTGGCATCCCGCCAATTAATTCCTCGGGAGTGGACATTACGGTAATTAGTGAAGGTTAACAAAAAATAACGGGTAAAATGATTATTGATATCTATCCTATAATGTAGGTATAATGCCCTACCACAAAAATTAGTAAAGGAGGTGATTGTTTCTCGAATAAAAAAGATTTATAATCATTCCGGTTTTTGAATCTTACAGGAGGAAACCAATTTATGAAAAAGAAAGTATTACTTATTCCATTGGTATTACTAGTTCTGGGAAGCATTGTTGCTGCTTGCGCGGCACCAACTCCAGCGCCAGCTCCAGCCCCGGCGCCAGCTCCAGCCCCGGCGCCAGCTCCAGCCCCGGCGCCAGCTCCAGCCCCGGCGCCAGCTCCAGCCCCGGCGCCAGCTCCAGCTCCGGCCCAACCCGCGGAAACAATTAAGTGGATCGTCCAGCAGCACGCCGGCGCCGGTTCCACTTTCTTCGACGGGTGGGATGAGTACACGACCAACCTGGAGATTGCCAGTGGCGGTCAACTGGAACTCCCTCTCTTCTCCGGCGGCGAGATTGTCCCGTCGATGGTAGAGCTTGACGGTATTCACGAAGGTGTACTCGATTTCGCAAGCACCTGCACCATGTACTGGAAAGACCGGTTCGGGCCGGCCACCAACCTCTTCACCTACCAGATAAACGGTCTGAGTCCCGCCGAGCAGATGATGTGGATGGACCTGGAAGGTCTTGACCTGCTGTCCGAGATGGCCTCCGACTACAACGTCACCTTCATTGGCGGGTTCGTCACCGTCCCCGAGATTTTCATCAATACCGTAGACGAGCTCACCGGACCCGAGTCTATCAAGGGCTTGAAGCTCAGGACCGCCGGTGATGACGGCACCATCTTCACCG
>JACZSH010000032.1 GCA_022574315.1 Chloroflexota bacterium
GTATCATCATTATTTTTAAAACTTTGCTCATGTCTACCTCCAGTAAGTACCTTTATCCGGCGAGTGACGAAAACCAGACCAGTTTATTCAACAAGGCCATTATGCCCAGGGTAATGAGCAGAAAACCGCTCACGCTATAAATAATCCTGGAATATCGCTGTATACGCCTGAGCAGCGGCCTGAAAAAATCAAAAGCAAACCCGATTATCAAGAAAGGGATACCCAGTCCCAGTGAATAAAAAGCCAGCAGGTACGCCCCGCCCCAGGCCGTCGCCGAGTTCAGGGCAAGAGTCAGGATACCGGCCAGTATGGGGCCGACACAGGCCGTCCAGGCCATGGAAAAAACCGCCCCGATTAAAAACGAGCGAAAATAACCGGTGGTGCGACCCAGCGACGGAGACAGCCGCTTCTCAAAATTCAACCAGGGCACTTTCAGCGAGGCCAACATGAACAGCCCGAAGGTAATCAGCAGACCGCCCGATACTTTGTTCAACAGAGCGGAACTGGGATTAATCGCATACGCGGTCAACCCGGCAATCGCCCCCAGGGCAGTAAAAACGAGGGAAAAACCGAGGACGAAGCTGAGGGAGTGGAAAAAGAGGGGCAGGCGAACTCCGACAGCCTTTTTATCGAGCACCTGCGGTCCGGCCAGGCTGGCCATATAGGTGGGTACCAGCGGCACCACGCAGGGTGACAGGAAAGAAAGCAGCCCGGCGCTGAAAGCGACTACTAACGATATATTTTCCATCTCAACATATGAACCTTGAAGTCAATCTGAAAGGAAGGTAAGGAGCGAGGGGTGATTTGACTGCCGCTTATCGCGAACAGAGGGGCTGACAACAAATTTATTAGCTCTAAATATTCTACAGGGTGCCCGATAAAATGTCTAACCGGAGCCGGTATCTCCGGATGAAGGTTTTAGCGATGGACAGACCACGGCGAGACGTCTTATAATTTAAGAGTAACGGGAGGAGGCTAACCATAAAACCTTTAAGCTACACCCAGATTGCGATGTATCAGTCCTGCCCTTTAAGCTACAGGCTCCGCTACATCGACCGGCTGGAGGCGAAGGAGAAGTGGTACTTCAGCTTTGGTAAAACGATACACCTGTGCGCCGAACACTTTTTCAGGGTAAAAGTACCGCCGCCGTCAACACTGGAGGAATTACTGCAATTTTATGAGCAGGAATGGCTCGCCGAGGGTTTCGAGTCGGCGGAAGAAGAAATGAAGTATAAAGCCTACGGGAGGGAAATCCTCTCCAAGTTCTGGGAAATCCACTATCCCGAATTTCGTCCACCCCTGGCCGTGGAGCGCCTGTTTTACATCGATGTCGACGGGATAAAGTTGAGGGGATTCATCGACCGGGTGGACAAGCTGGAGAGCGGAGGCTTGTCCATCGTCGACTATAAAACGAATCGAGATCTGTTTACGATTGACCACCTAGAGCAAGACCTCCAGCTAACGCTTTACCAGATGGCTACGGAGCAACTCTGGCAGTTGCCCGTGGAAAAATTGACCCTGTACCACATGAGGTCGAATACGCCCTGCAGCTGCGGGCCACGGGATAGCCAACGTCTGGAGCAGGCCCGGCATCTGATACTGGAGGTGGCCGAAAATATCGCCCGCGGAAAGTTCCCGGCCACCGAACACCAGTACTGCCCCTGTGACTTCCCGGAACACTGCCCGTACTACCGGCACCAGTACCTGGTGGCGGCGGGAGACACAGTCGGACAGCCTGAGCTGCCCGGAATAGCCATCGCCGATTCGGTCGAGCAGTATGTTTCCCTACAGCAGCAAATTAAAGAACTGCGGCCACAGCTTGAAGAAGCCAAGCAGGCGATTATCGGTTTCTGCGAAGCGGAGGGCCTGAACCGGGTACAGGGCAAGGATAACAGCGTAACCTACAAGCTGGTGGAGATGACCGGATTCAGCGAGGATGAGGTCAGGGAACTGCTGGCGCCGGCCGGCCTGTGGGAGCAGGTGTTGAGCCTCGACCAGTCAAAACTAAAGGAGCTTCTCGGCGACGAAGCAACCGCCCAAGATATCCGAAAAAGACTGGAGTCACTGAGAAAGGTGGTATCTACCTCAGCCCGATTATGGGTAAAAAAATTAGAGGATGAGCCTTGACGGGCAGCAGGGTATTATTCGGTTTTGGTTGGTGATGTCATTGCGAGCCGAAGGCAAAGCAATCTATATCGATAGTTCAATTATTTGAGATTGCTTCGTTACTACGCTCCTCGCAATGACAGTATAATCAACCACCTGCCAACAAAGCCAAAAAACAAGCCGTTTGACTTTTCATCTTTTTTACTTTATGCTGTCCCTAAATAATACGTAACCAGAGGCGCCCGAGCGTGAGCGAGGGCATAAATGGAGTGCAAGCCGGTGAGAATCCGGCGCGGCCGCGCCGCTGTATTGTCGGGTCAGCCCGCCAAGAGCCAGAACGCCAGCCTCTCAATATCCTGCCTGACTCCGCGGGGAGTAGTAGGCTTTTTTGTTGAGCCTAACCGCCCCCGACGGTATTCATAAATCAGTAAGGAGGAGTGTGCCATGTCGACTGATAACGGGGACAGAGATAAAAGATTTCACCTCTGGGGGTGGGGACTCTTTCTGGCCTGTGCCGGTTTCTTTATCGCTTCAGGAATCATGACCGGCGATCTGCTGAGCGTTATCGGCAGTGTCATTTTCCTGGTCGGTTGCGTTATCTTCATTGTCCCGCTGGTATCCAGAGGAAACCGGGATAAAGGCAAATAGCCGCAATCACCGGAGGACAGCCTTGACTTTTACCGCAGCCACCACCAAAATTAATTTGAGACAAGGAGAACAAATGCGCATCACTGAAATGATAAAGCCCCTGAACACAGCCGCCATGGCCGAAGCCAGGGCCAGGCAGGACACCCTGACCAAGCCGCCGGGAAGCCTGGGCAGGCTTGAAGAGCTCTCGATTCAACTGGCCGGCATCCAGGGGAAACCAATCCCCCAAATCAAGCATAAAGCCATCATCACCATGGCCGGTGACCACGGGGTGGTGGCGGAAAAGGTGGGCAACTGGCCACAGGAAGTTACCACCCAAATGGTATATAATTTTCTGGGGGGCGGAGCGGGAATCAACGTCCTTGCCCGGCAGGCCGGCGCCAGGGTTATCGTCGTCGACATGGGAGTAGCCACCGAGCTAAAAACCGACCGCCGATTGGTAGCTAATAACATCGGCCGTGGCACCGGTAATATCGCCGTCGGTCCGGCGATGACGATTGAGCAGGCGGAGAAAGCGGTTGAAGCCGGAATCAAGCTGGTACAGGACGAGGCAGGGAAAGGACTGGATATCGTGGGCACCGGTGACATGGGTATCGGCAACACCAGCGCCAGCAGCGCTATCTGTGCCGCCATTACCGGCCAGCCGGTCGCCGAGGTGACCGGCCGCGGCACCGGGTTAACCGATGAACAGCTTACCCACAAAACTAAAGTGATTTGCCGGGCACTGGAGTTAAACCAGCCCGACGCCGGTAACCCGCTTGATGTCCTGGCCAAAGTGGGCGGTTTTGAAATAGGGGGGCTGGCGGGGGTAATGCTGGGCGCGGCGGCCAGCCGCATTCCGGTGCTTATCGACGGATTCGTCTCCGGAGCGGCGGCCCTCATCGCCACGGCACTGTGTCCGGCTCTAAAAGATTATCTTATCGCCTCGCACCTGTCCGCGGAGGCGGGGCACCGCATAATGCTGGAGCACATGGGACTCCAGCCTTTACTGAACCTGAATTTACGCCTGGGTGAAGGCACCGGTGCGGCACTGGGAATGTTCCTGGTGGAGGCTTCGGTCCGGATTTTATCTGAAATGGCCACTTTTGCCGAAGCCGGCGTATCCGAAGGAGACGAGGCACACCATTGAGCAGTTTTCTGGCGGCGGTACAATTCCTGACCACGATACCGATACCCTGGCGACGTGATTTCAGTCCGGAAGAACTGGGGCGCTCGGCGGTTTACTTCCCGGTAATCGGCGTTATCATCGGGCTTATCCTGGCCGGTTTGAGCTGGCTGTTCGGCTTGTTTCTACCTTCCGGAGTCACCAGCGCGCTGCTGATTGCCTTTATGGTAATCGCCAGCGGAGGGCTGCACCTGGACGGCTTTGTCGACACCTGCGACGGAATCGGCGGGCAAAAACCGGTCGAAGACAGGTGGCGGGCAATGAGTGACAGTCGGGCGGGAAGTTTCGGCATTATCGGCGTCGTCCTGCTGCTGCTGGTAAAGTACGCCGCCCTGAATAGCGTGCCGGCTAGCTCCCTGCTAATAACCCTGGTGATGATGCCGATGTTGAGTCGATGGGCAATGGTCTACGCGGTTTTCACGTATAAATACGCCAAGCCAACCGGCCTGGGCAGGGCGTTCAAGCAGAGAACCAGATGGCCGGGATTCACGGTGGCGACGGTTATCACCGCGGTAATGGCGATGCTTATCGCCCAGCTAATCGGCCTGGCGATAATGATTGTCGTCTGGATAGTAACCGTGGTGGCGGCCGCCTATTTCAAGGGTAAGTTTTCCGGTCTTACCGGAGATAATTACGGGGCGATAAACGAAATCACCGAAGTGAGCGTGCTTCTTTTCATCAGCTTACTGGCCAATATGGGGCGATTCTAAGCAGGAGGAAGAATGTCAAGACTGCTGCTGGTGAGACACGGAAATACCAGGAAGAACAGCGCCGAGAGGTTCTGGGGACACACCGATGTGGCCTTGAGCACGGACGGGGTAAAACAGGCGGAGCAACTGCGCCACCGTCTGGAGAGTGAAAAGATTGACTTTGCCTACGCCAGCGACCTGTGCCGGGCCTCACTGACTGCGGAAATTATCGCCGGCCCCCACCGGCTGGAGGTGGTCATCTGCACCGAGTTGCATGAGATTAACTTCGGCAAGGTAGAGGGGCTGAATTTTAAGGAAATCAGCCAACAATATCCGGCACTGGCCGCAGACTGGTCCACGAGAGACCTGAATTTCAGGTTTCCCGAGGGAGAAAGCATCGGCGACCTCAACCGCCGGGTGAGCCAATTCCTGAACCGACTGGAGAAACATGCCCCGGAGGATACCCTGCTTATCGTCGCCCACAGTGGAGTACTAAGGCTGCTGGTCTGCCAGCTACTGGAAATAGCACCGCAGCACTGGCGGCAAATCCGCACCGACCTGGCTTCACTGACCATAGTAGAGACGTATCCCCAGGGAGCGATACTGAACTTACTGAACGATACTTCGCATCTAAAATAGAAGGAGGCTGATATGTACCAGGTTTTCGTTTCGTGGAGCGGAGGAAAGGACTGCTGCCTAGCCGCCTACCGTGCCAGCGTCAAAGGTTTTCATGTCCGCTACCTGGCAAATACGGTGACCGAAAACGGTAACCGCTCCTGCAGTCATGGCCTGGCAGCAAATGTTATCCCGATACAAGCTCAAGCGATGGGTATATCGGTCGTCCAGCGACCGACGACACGCGAGACGTATGAAGTCGAGTTTACCGATATGCTGAAGGCTTTTCGCCGGGAAGGGATTGAGGGTGGCGTCTTCGGCGACATCGATTTTAACGAGCACCGGGAGTGGATTGAACGGGTCTGCCGGGCGGCTGGTATTACTCCTCACCTGCCGCTGTGGCTGGAAAACCAGGACAGCCTGATAAGAGAATTTATCGACGCCGGTTTTAAGTCGATAGTAATCGCTACCAAAGCCGAGATACTCGGCGAGGAGTGGCTGGGCCGGACGATAGACCATGATTTTGTCCGGCAACTGGAAGAACTGAGCCGGACGAAAAGCATCACCCCCTGCGGTGAAGCCGGCGAGTACCACTCGCTGGTGGTGGACGGCCCGCTGTTTCAGAAACGGCTTGAAATCACCGAGTCTGAAAAAGTCTTGCGGGGAGAGCGCCGGTTCCTGGAGATTAAAAGGGTAGTGCTGAAGGACAAGTAACCGTATGCCAAAAAGCATTCTCATCAGCGGCGGCGCCCGCGCCGGTAAGAGCCACCTCGCCCAGGAATTGGCCCTGAAACGGGCGCATCCGGTACTGTTCGTGGCTACCGCCGAAGCCAACGACCCGGATATGCGAGACCGAATCGAAAAACACCGTCAGTCCAGGCCTGCGTCCTGGCGTACCCTGGAAGTGACTACCGGTATCGGCGACCGTATCATCGAAGAAACCGGCGGCGCCAAAACAGTCATCGTAGACTGCATCACCCTCCTGGTGAGTAACGTGCTGGGGCGGCATTGCGACCCGGACGGAGAGCCGACCGATGCCACCCTTATCGAGACCGAGGTACTGTCCGAGATTGACGGGCTGATCAATTGTATCAACCGGGTGGAGGCAGATTTTATCCTCGTCACCAACGAAGTGGGGCTGGGGATAGTCCCTGCTTACCGCTCGGCCCGGTTGTACCGCGACCTGCTCGGCAAAGCCAACCAGAAACTCGCCCGGCATGCCGACGAGGTCTACCTGGTAGTATCCGGCCTGCCGCTGCGGGTAAAACCCGGCTAGCCTCATCCCGTTCAAAAGGAACGTCAATCCCCCGTCATTTAGCTTTTCAACAACTCTTTTTGCCTTTTGCCCCTCCAGACACTATGTTATACTTTGGGTAGTCAGTTTCGGAGAGTAATTAATGGCCAACCACGAAGAAATCAAGGCTAAAATAAATAGCCTGAAGACGGAAATCAACCGTCATAACTACCGGTACTACGTGATGGACAGTCCCGAAGTGAGCGATGCTGAGTACGATGCGTTGATGAGAGAGTTGAAAGGGCTGGAAGAACGGTACCCGCAGCTGGTCACCGCCGACTCACCCTCGCAGCGGATTGGCGCCGCCCCGGCGGAGGCGTTCGGGGTGGTGGAGCACCCTTATCCCCTGCTGTCCCTGGGAAACGTCTTCTCCAAAGACGAGCTTATCGCCTGGTATACCCGCATCTCAAAGCTGCTGGAAGTGACCCAGTTCGGCTTCGTTGGTGAGCACAAGATTGACGGACTGGCCGTGGCCCTGACCTACGTCAACAGGCGCCTGACGACCGGAGCGACCCGCGGGGACGGTTCCCACGGCGAAGATATCACCCGCAACCTGAGAACCATCCGGAGTATACCTCTCTCCCTGCCCCGGGAAGCACCGCCAAGACTGGAAGTGCGCGGTGAGGTCTTTCTGCCTAAGACCGGCTTTCACCGGTTAAACCAGGAAAGGGCGGCGGAAGGTCAGCCGTTGTTTGCCAACCCCAGGAACGCGGCGGCCGGCTCGGTAAGGCAGCTTGATTCGAGCATCACCGCCCGGCGACCGCTCGATATTTATATCTACATGATGGGATATGCCGAGGGCAGGGCCACCCCGGCTACCCACTGGGAAACCATGGAATATCTTCAATCGCTCGGTTTCAAGGTGAACCCGAACAACCGACGGCTGGCTGACATCGAACAGGTGGAAGGATATTACCAGACCTGGAAGGAACGCCAGGCAGAGCTGCCGTACGAGGCTGACGGCATCGTGGTCAAGGTAGACCAGTTCGACCTCCAGCAACGGCTGGGTGACGTGGGCCGAGAGCCGAGGTGGGCGATTGCCTATAAATTTCCGGCCACCCAGGGCACCACCCTTTTAAGAGACATCGGCATAAACGTCGGGCGGACGGGCACCCTTAATCCCGTCGCCATCCTGGAGCCGGTGACGGTGGGCGGGGTAACCATCCGGCAGGCGGCACTGCATAACGAGGACGATATCAGGCGGAAGGATATCCGCATCGGCGACAACGTCATTGTGCAGCGGGCGGGCGGAGTAATACCGGAGATTATCGGCCCGATTGAAAGCAAGCGCACCGGTAAAGAAAAGGAATTTTCGCTAAAAGAGAAAAGCCGGGAAATTTATCGAGCCAAAAGAGGCCTGACAAAAGAAACCAAAACTCCCAACAATACCATCTGCCCGGAGTGCGGTACCGAAGCGATCAAGCCGGAAGGCGAAGTGATGTATTACTGCTCCAACGCCGCCTGCCCGGCTCAGGCGCAACAGCGAATTGAGCACTTTGCCTCGCGGGGGGCGATGGACATCAGAGGCATAGGCGAGTCGCAGAGCGCCATGCTGCTGAGAGAGGGGCTGGTTAAAGACGCCTCTGACCTTTATTACCTTAAGGACAAGAAGGAGCAGCTCATAAAGCTGGAGAGAATGGCTGAGAAGAACGCAACCAATATGCTCGAAGCTATTGAGAAGAGCAAAGAGAGGCCGCTGGCAAGGCTTATCTTCGCCCTGGGTATACGCCATGCCGGCGAGGAAATGGCTGAGGTTTTATCCAGAGAATTTCATAGCATCGACAAACTGGCTGATGCCTCCAGAGAGGAGCTTCTATCCATACCCACCATCGGCCCCAAGATTGCCGACAGCGTAATCGCCTTCTTCCAGGAGGAAGAGAATCGCCGTATCATTGAAAGGATGGGGGAGGTGGGGGTGCGTCTGGGGGTTCGATCGGCTGAGGTTCGTGCCATCAGCAACACGACGGGGGACCGCTCGGGGCAGGTGTGGGACCTGGCTGAGGCCCTTGCAGCGGTGTCGCGTTTCACAGCGGCCGTCTTCGTCCGATAGTTCTGGCGCAGCGTGTGTTCGTGTGCATTGTGCCGAATGTGCGAGATCGGGCGGTTGGGGGCCTCAGCGAAGAGGCTGCCGATCCGTCCCGGGACTAACACCCGACCCGTTCCAACTCGATGGTTTATGCGAAGGGTCCGTCGGTCCGCGCCGATGCGGAGTCGGGGCCGCTTAGAGGAGGCGTACGACCATGCGATCGGGCAAGTTTGCCAAACTGAGGGCTTTGACGAGCGCCAAGCCGATGCAGGCTTCCAATCCTCCTATTGGCGTTGACTTTGGCGTCGCATCGCTGAAAGTGCTTCAGGTAGAGCCTGGGGTCAAGCCATCGCTGATCGCAGCGGCGGAACTCGAGACGCCGACGGGTTATCGGGACGATCCCTCTGAGCGACTTGCGTTTCAACTGGACGCGTTGCCCGGCTTGATCGCTGGTGGCGGCTTTAAGGGTAATCGTGTCGCGTTGTCGATCCCCGCGGGGCAGACGCTGTGCAAGCCCCTGCGGGTGCAGAAGACGCCCGGGATCTCGACGAACGCGCTGGTTCAGGGCGCGCTCGCGGTTCAACTTGGGTGCGATCTGAACGAGATCGTGTACCGCTTTGTCGAGGTGTGCGAGGTGCCCACCGACAAGGGCACGAGGACCGAGGTGATCTGTTTCGCGACAGCCCGTCGTCTTGTGGACAAGATGGTGCGTGGCTGCCGCACTGCGAAACTCGAGCCCGTGGGGATTCAGAATCAATTCACAGCCAACGCGAGTGCGATGAGAGAGGCTGCGAAAGACGCTGAGTTTGACGACGCTGCGATGCTCTGCATTGACATCGGCGTGGGCTCAACCAAGGTCGTGATGACGCACGAGGGAAAAATAGTCTTTGCGAAGAAAATCGATGTGGGCGGCGGGCACCTTGATGAGTTGGTGGCTGCGCAGCTCGGGGTGAGCCTCGAAGAGGCGCACAGCCAGCGCATCGAGATAGACGAGTTTGTATGTGCGGGCTCGCCGTATCGCTCGGTGGTGTCGGCGAATGAGGCTGCGGACGACGGGAGCGGGTTTGCGATTCTGTCAGCAGGGCTTCGGCGCGACGGGGCGGAGCCCGCAAAGAAGAGCGCATCGGTTGCATCGGTTGCATCGGGCGAGCCGGGCGGCGAGGTCGATCTGAGCGAGCCCCTGGAGATTCTGACGGACGAGATTTCGATGAGTCTGCGGTATCACCAGTCGGTGTTTCCTGATGAGCGGATCTCGCAGGCTCTGTTTGTGGGCGGGGAGGCTTGTCATACGGCGCTCGCGCGACACATTGCCAAGGTTGTGCGCATGCCCGCCAAGATTGTAAACCCGCTGGCGAGCGTGACTCGCACGGGCGCTGAGCCAACGGGGGGCGTGGATACGGGCGAATCATTGCCGGGCTGGAGTGTTGCCTTTGGGTTGTGCCTGTGTCCGACGGACCTGTAATCCTCAGGGGAAGATGAATGAAGAATCCATTTACGCATAGTGAACAGCAGTACGACGGGAGTTTTCTGC
Organism: Chloroflexota bacterium; assembly: GCA_022574315.1. GTDB lineage: Bacteria > Chloroflexota > Dehalococcoidia > Dehalococcoidales > RBG-16-60-22 > JACZSH01. Next base: position 10,075 of record JACZSH010000032.1, read on the forward strand.
CCGAGGATTATGTTGCGCGTCGCGCGGAAGTCCGGGCGAATTTCCTTGCGCTGGTGCTGTTCGGGATTGTCGTGTTCTCGATCGTCGCCGCGTTCTTTGTGTCAAATCGTCAGTGGACGACGGTGAAGGATCAGCGGGCCATCATTGCGGCGGAGTACGCTCTGGCGCAACGGGGAATCGACCAGCTCAAGAAGCTTGACGAGCAAAAGAAGGAGATGCTTGAAAAGGCAGAGGTGACGACTGCGTTGATCGAGCGCATTCCTCGCTCGGTGCTGCTGTCTCAGTTGGTGCAGCGCATGCCTGAGCAGATCACGCTGCTGGACTTGAAGCTCGAGAGCAAGAAGACGATCGTTCCGAAGGCTGCTGTGAAGAAACCGAACCAGGTGATGCGAGGCACGCTGATCCGCGGCGGCAAGGCTCCGAACGTCGAGAAGCCGAGGGTGGTCGCGCCATCGTACACGTACACAGTGACGATTATTGGCGTGACACAGAAGAACGAGCACATTACGGATTACCTTTCGTCATTGAACCAGTGCGATCTGTTTGATCGAGTCGATCTTCAGCACATCAAAGAGCGGACGATCGACGAGGTCGATCTGAGGGAGTTTGAGATCAAGATCAAGATCAGCCAGACTGCGGATGCGCGCTCGGTGCAGTCACCGGAGCAACTGAAGCAGGGTTCGGAGTCGGTTGCGACCAAGCGGCTGTCTGAGGTTGATGGGGAGGAGAAGTGATATGAGATTTGGATTCAGAGAGTACTTGCTGCTTCTGTTGATTCTTTCGCTTCCGGTCACGAGTTATCTGCTGGTGTTTCAGCCTCAGAACAGGGAGATCGCCAAGACGAAGGCCGAGAACGCGTCCAAGCAGGCCGAGCTGAGCCAACTGCGTGAGCAGGCGGGACGGACCGAAGACCTGATCGCGCAGAACGAGAAGATCAAGCAGGACATCGCGGCGATCGAGGCGAGGCTTCCTACGAACAAGGAGATCGATGCGATCGTTCGGCAGGTGTCGGATCTGGCAATAGACGCGGGGCTCGCTGCGCCTCTGGTGTCAACTGAGAACCCGGTGCAGGCTGCGATGTACATGGAACAGCCCATCGACATGACCATCAACGGAGATTTTCGTGGGTTTTATGATTTTCTGAGACACCTCGAGCAGTTGCCTCGGCTGACGCGGATTCATCAGATGCGTATTCAGCGTTCGGACAAGGTGAATGGTCACATGCGGGCCGACTTCAGGCTCAGCATTTACTACGAGCAGGAGAGGGGCGGCTGATGGCGCACGAGACAAAGCAGGATCAGGCGCTTGACGTGCCGAGCAGTGAACTGATGTCGCAGGACGCAATCGGCGAGAGCAGCCACGACGGCAACGCGTTGCTGACAGCGCTGGGAGGAGGTGGGGTGAGCGACGACGAGTTCGTGGACGATGAGCCGTTGTCCAAGACCGGCAGCAAGCTGACGCCTCGAACCGCGATCATGAGCCACGTCCTGTTTATCGACTCCCGGCGTTCGATGGCGGATGCGGTGGCCAGGGCCGATGCCCTACAGGACGGGCTTCCGAGTCTTCTCTTCTTTGTCACCCCCTTGGACATCGACGGGACGCCCCACTTCGAACTCTACGTCGGCCCTGCGTACAACGCGATGGAGGCAACGGCCCTCAAAGAGCCTGTTGCTGTCGGCTTGGAGCGTGAGAACCCAGACGATTGGTCGGTGCGCGAAGCTCCATACGCGTTTTATTTCGGCGAGTATGCCTCGGCGCTGAATGCGCAAGGCAGGGTCGAGGCGTTGGCTCGGGCTTCGATACCGGTGTACTCGCTCCAAGTTGCGTATGCAGATGGCACGACGCGCGTGCGCGTATACGGCGGAGCCTTCAGGGATGAGGTCGAGGCTGAAGAGATGGGACGGATGGTCGCTGACGCCGACATCGGAGAAATGATTCTGACGCGCCGACGGGGAACGGTGCCTGGTGACTACTGAGGCAAGGAGGACTGGCATCGTGAGAACATCTCTACTGCTCACTCTCGTGCTTAATCTCGTACTCGGGGTGCTCGTATCGGCGTGCGGCGCAGGGGATTACGACATCGTCATCCAAGGCGGCCGGGTGATGGATCCGGAATCGGGTCTGGATGCCGTCATGAACGTCGGCGTCCGCGACGGCCGCATCGAG
>JACZSH010000033.1 GCA_022574315.1 Chloroflexota bacterium
AATCTCCGGAGGAGGGATGGGACTCTTAAATCGTCCGCTCTCTTCCAGAGCCGTCAGGTACCTTCTGAAAGAGAGGAAATCTTCTGCCTGGCAGGAAAAAGTGATCACACTACCGTCATGGGAGATACTCCCCACCTCGACCCCCAGTTGGGCGGCTTCATTCCATATTACCTCGATATCCGCCAGGAAACTTCCTTCACGTTCCGTGATACCTTTATAATCATTAACCGCCTTCTGGATTGGTTCGCGCTTCTTGATTTCAGCTTTTTTTATCTCCAGTTGACTATTCAGCAGATCGGCCTTAAACTGCAGGCCGGCTGTCTTATCCATGGCTTCAGTGGTTATACTGAAAAACGGGAACAGCAAGGCTATGGCACCCATTACCGCCAACAAAGCGAATACCTGTCTTGCCGTGGGGCGCCAGGGATTATAAATGGCCGGCAGCAGATTGATATCAAGACGGAGCCTGCCTCCCTCTCCATCATCCCCCAATTGCTCCGCCCCCCTTAAAGCAAGTCCGATGTTAACCGCATACTGAGAGACGGGCAAGCCCGGGGGGTATTTAAACTGAGGCGCCAGTGATTCCACGGGGTAACCCAGCCTGTCCCGCAGCTTATCCGTCAGCTCCAGGTCACCTGACATCTGCCCCGTGAAGAAGAGAGGCGTACTCATGTCAACCGGGGCTTCAAAATGTTGTGTATTATAGAAGTCCACCGTCAATCCCAGGTTTGCCGCCACATACTCTACTTTATCCTCGATGGCAAGCCCGTCCTGCTGCCAGGCAATGGTGCGTATGGTTTCAGGTACATCATCGACCACAATAACAAAGTCGATACTGGATGGCTCCATGTTGATGATAACCGCCTGTTTTCTGTTTACCGCTCTGGTCAAAGCTATCGCCCGGAGCTCCAGTATTCGAGGGGTAACGCCCATCGCCCGCAAGGCCCTTACCTCGCTGTCCAGCGTAATCCGGGGTACACCGATGGCCAGCATTTTCCCGTCACCTTCGCTATCTGCATTGGCCAGAATTTGCCACGAAAGGTACATTCTATCCATGGCTACGGGCATAATCTCCCCAACTACCTCCTGCACAAATTCTTGAGTGGTAACCTCCGGGGGCACGGCCGGCATCGGCAAAATACGGCTGATGGAATAAAGACCGCTGATACTGGCGCTTACCCTCCCCAACTTTGTGCCGCTTGATACTATGAGCTGCTTCAACGCATCGCGCAGAGACTTCCGGCCTAGAGTTTCTTCCTCATCTCCACTATCCGGGGCAATGGCAACCTGTGCCCATTTTTTGATCACATTGCCTCCGATTTCCAGAAGCTTGATGCTATCACCGTCGATATCAAGAGTGACAATTTTACCCGATATTCGTCTCCTAATCCTTCTCTTTGCGGCCTTTATTAACATGCGAAAAGCGGTACCCACATCAAGAGCTAAGACTCCCTTATTCTGCGGTACATTCCTATCGGCCAAGGATATGTCCTCCTTTTAACGCCTCAATCGGGATTACTCGTTCCCCTGTGGCTTGGTATAGATTTCAACATCTAAAGCCACCGTATGCTCAATACTTGGATATTCCTTTGCCAGGGTCACGTTCGCCCCGTCAAACTGCCGCACCGTACCATCCATCTCCACCGTGTAGTAATATTCGGTGGTCGGCAGCGGAATATAGCTTACCCTCTCAAACCGTGTGGTGTCATCCGCCACTATCCGGTCATGCTCGTAAAGCACGTACCCCGGTATCGGCGTCCCTTCCCCGGTGTAACCTTTGTCGGTGACCGCCGTGCTGTAATCCGGAAAGCCGGTTTCCCCCGTAGACCCCATATCACCGGTGGCCACGCCGCCGGCGTAATCCAGTGGCGCCGGTATTTCCGTCAACCCGTTATCCGCCATCATTTCCACCACGGCCCATGAAACGAGGCGAAATTCTTCTCTTCTCTTCTGCTCTTCGGGTTTGATGACGAGTTCCGTCTGGGCGATATTCAGATTTTTCAGTACCATTGTCTTTAGCGTCAAACCCTCATCAAGGTCAGCCAGAAAAGCCCTCACACTATCCGGGTCACCTACCACCCGGATACCCCGTATCGGCAAAACCTGATAGGTATTCTCCCCTATCTGCCGTTTTTCCGATGCGCCCGGGGAGGGAATATTAAATTTACCCGCCGCCAGATCAACATCGATTCCATTTGCCCGGGCGATATCAACAATTAGTGCCAGGGCATCCGGTAACGTAATTGGAGCTAGAGAACGGTTTACGTCATCAAGTTCCGCCCTCAATTTCTCGTCGCTGGGTAATGGCTTGGAGACCACGGCACTTGTCTGTTGGATTTGTTCCTCTAATTCCTTTTGTTTTGCACCCTGCTGCCAGTAGAAAATACCAAGGGCAAAATAGACAACCAGACAGATACCAACGACCAGCAGAAACCCCATTCGGCGTATTCTGACCAGAAAATCATCCATAAGTTTTTGTCTTTCCCGTCTCCGGCATTCTCAATATACGTAGAAGATGATGATACTTGTTCTTTTCCGGTTTAGCGCTTTAGCGCCATCTTTCTCGCAGCGCTTTCTGCACCTTCTCCTCGACCGTTTCTTCCAACGTCTGGTCTATCGGCCCTTTCCCTCTCCGTTTCTTCTTCCGCGTCAATTCCCGCAGCTGGATTTCCAGCTCTTCCTGGTAGAAGTCTTTGTATAGTTTCCTACCCTGCCTCCATCCCACCAGCCAGACCATTGATAACCCGAAAACAGCCACCGGTGCCACCACTTCCACTCCGACTCCCTGAGACAGTAAAATTATGACGATAATCAAAACGGCAAATAAAAATACGGCTACATTCAGGTCCCACCGGGCAACTCTAGCCCTCTCCGTGGCGCGTCTAGCAGCCAGTCGTTTAATTTCCTCATTCATCTCATCCGGTACTTCAGTTTGCTCCACGTTCATCCTCCTTTATTTCATATACCGCATCATACCTGATGTTATAAACTATTTATTTTATTTGTGTCGAGTCCGGTAATGAAGCCCGCGCCAATAACGCCCAAGATAGCCAGAGAGTGAGGCCGCTTTGTCATTGAAACCACCTGGTTTTCCGCAGAACTGCCATTTCACGTCATCGACTGTCCATCTTTAAAGACGCCGGTTTTGATTTTGCCTTTAATATAAATGAGGCAAACTATCTCATATCGGTTAAAAGGAACCGGTAAGCGTATACATGGGCATGATTACTGACATGGCAATAAACCCGACCAGTAGCGCAATGCCAATAGTGCTCACCGGGCCGATCAGGCCCACCATAACGTCTATTTTCTCTTCCGCGGAAGCTTCATAGAAATCAGCGACCACCCCCATGGTGAAATCGAGAGTATTGCTTTCCTCCCCAACGGCCACCATCTGCACCAGCAGCGGTGGAAACAAGCTCTGCTGGGACATTGGAGCCGCCAATCCCTCCCCGAGCACGAGTCTCTCATTGATATAGTCCAGGGCGTCGCGGAATACTCTATTAGTGGTGGAGTGCGGGAGCATCTCCATTATCTCCTGCAATGTAAGGCCGGTCCCCACCAGAACTGATATCGTCCGGGCAAAACGCCCCAGCTCGGACATCAGCGCCGGAGGGCCCAGAATTGGCATCGAAAGACGCGCCTTGTCCAGCAGCCGCCGTCCGGTGGGCTGCTTCACCAGCCAGAGAATCAGGACGACCAGTACCACGGCCCCGGCTAATATGTAAAGCGTGTTATTAGTGGCGAAACCGGACACGGCGATAAGAATCCTGGTGGGTAAAGGCAGGTCGACACTCATCGATGTGAACATATCCAGTAGCGGGGGCATGACCACCGTCATCAGCAAGACAATGACAACGACCGCCACACTCAGTATCATTATCGGATAGCTAAGTGCTTTGCTCACCTTTTTAGTTAATTCGGATTGCTTCTCCAGATAGGTAGCCATTTGCAGTAATACCGTCTCCAGGTTCCCGGTTTCTTCTCCCACCTCGATCGTCCGGCAATAGATATCGTTAAAAGCCTTGGGGTGTTTGGAGATAGCTACCGAAAAAGAGACCCCGGAACGGATGTCATTAACGATAGTCCCCTGGATACTCTTAAAAGCCCGGCTGCTCGCGGCCTGTGACTCGAGTATATCCATCGCCGGCAGGAGTGATATCCCGGACCTCAACAGGGTTGCCAGTTGACGGGAAAAGATGACCACGTCTCTGGTTTTTACTTTATATAAAGAAGGTAAAGCTTCTTCAAGACTGAACATGGAAGGAGCGATGTGCACATGGACCGGATCAAGGCCTTTGCTGATGATGATTCGTTCCGCCGCAATCTCACTGGTAGCCTTAACATTACCCTGAACTGTCTTGCCGTGAACGGTGGTGGCCACATAGCGGTAAGTGGGAATTTTCTCCTTTTTAAGGGAACTATCAGTTTTACTGGCCATTATTCTTCCTCAGCTGATAGAGAAAACGTTCCGTAAGACTTCCTTGGGGGTGGTAATGCCCGCCTTCACTTTTAACATACCATCATGCCACAGTGACTTCATGCCTTCCTTAACGGCCTGGGCACGCATTTCGTCAGAACCGGCACTCCTCACAATCATTCTCCTGATCGCCTCAGTCACCAGCAGTACCTCGAAAATGCCGGTTCGCCCTAAATAGCCGGTACCGGCACAAAAATTACAGCCGGCCCCGACGTTGAACTCTGACCGTTTTTCGTTTAGTTCTTTCTCGTAGGCTTCTCTCTCATCAGGAGCGATTTCAGCCGATTGGGAACAATAAGGACAACTACGCCGTACCATACGCTGGGCGACGACCCCGACCAGCGCCGATGCGATCAGAAAAGGCTCCAATCCCAGGTCTATCATGCGGACAATCGTGCTCACCGTATCATTAGCATGCACTGAGGATAGTACCAGGTGTCCGGTCAGTGCTGCCTGAGTGCCTATTTGGGCGGTTTCGGCATCACGTATCTCCCCTACCAGAATCACATCCGGGTCGAGCCTCATACAAGCTCTCAGCCCGGTAGCAAAAGTTACCCCCGCCATTGGATTTACCTGCATCTGGTTGATATTCGCAAAATGGTACTCCACCGGATCTTCAATAGTGATAATTTTACGCCCCACATTATCGAGCTGGTTAACGGTGGCGTATTGAGTAGTGGTCTTACCTGAACCCGTCGGACCGCTGATCAGTATCATGCCGAAGGGAGTTTTCACCATCCGGTCATATCTTTCCAGAACTTCGGGCAGGAACCCAATCTCCGGCAAGGGCAGAAAGGCGAAAGACTTGTCTAAAATCCGCATTACGGCCATTTCGCCGTAAATAGTATTTGAGGTAGCCACCCGGATATCCACTTCCCTATCTCCCATATCAAAGGTAATCTGACCGTCTTGAGGACGGCGGCGTTCCGCAATATTCAGCCCGGCCATTATTTTCACCCGGGAAAGTAGCGGGGGATGGACGCTCAGGGGCAAAGCCATGACTTCAGTCAAAATACCATCGATCCGATAGCGCACACGAAGCTTGTCTTCCTGTGGTTCAATATGCACGTCAGAAGCCCGGTCCCTTACCGCCTGCTTGATAAGCAGGTCAATGGCGCGAACAACCGGGGCCTGCGCGATTGTTTCCGCCGAGACCCGTGCCTCTCTGGTGCTGATACTACCACGATAACGGGTCGGGATTTGGCTGAGCTGCTCCTCAATCTCGCCGCCAATTCTATAGTTAAGGTCGATAGTTTCCTGAATATCCTGGGACGTACATATCACCGGCTCTATCCGTTTCATGGTCACCGCCGCCAGGTCTTCAATCGCCTCAATATCCCTCGGGTCCTCCATGGCCATTATCACTGAACCATCTGTGGTATCGACCGGGATAGCGCCATACTTCCGGGCGGTGGATTCGGGAATCAGCTTTACCGCGTCCGCCTTAACCCCTTCCTTCTTCAGGTTGAGAAAAGGAATACCCAGTTGAAGCCCGGTAAAGAAAGCCAGTTGCTGCGGTGAAACTAAACGTTGCTGCAGCAAGATACGGTCAAGCCTCTCGCCGCTCTTTTTCTGGAGCTCCAGGACACGCTTGAACTGCTCTTCGCTAATAATCTGCGCCTCAAAGAGCATCCTGCCTAATTCATTTTGCGAACTTACTTCCCTTGCTGCCATTTCCCCTCCTCCAGTTAGCCGGGAGTACTAACGTTTAATGGATAAACGTTATCCCCGATAGTTATTCCTGTCAAGCCGCTTTACCTGTTTTCAAAGACAGCTTGATACTCCTTACTCCTTTTTTCCCACTGACAAAACCGTCTCTTTCCGGTCGCTCCGGGACTACTTCCGCCTCCGGTATTTTGGATGAAAGCACGCTAATCAGGGCGATGGGCTTATCCAGCGCCACGGTGATAGTGGTACCGCGTTCCCAGGAACCACTGGTGCGGACAAACTTTATCTCAGGTGTCGTTTGTAAATAGTTATATAATCTGGCCACCATTTTGGGATCTACCGGTTTGGTGACGGACAGTTCTACTTCACCGGTATAGAGTGATTGGGTATCCTGTTTTGATAGAACAGTGCTGGGTTCCTCCGGGGCGCGCTTTCCCTCGGTGAGTTGCGGCTCTGCCGGGATGGATTCTATTATTTCTGCGGAACTGGTGTCCCCGGTGTCCGAGGGCAACCGGGGAGTCTCCTCCACTTGTTCTTCGGTAGCTTCACTCTGGACCTGAACCGGTAAACCGGTTGTTTCTCCGGAAGCTTCCACTGGAAGTTGAGCCGTGTCTTCCGTTTCCTCCCCCGGAGCTTCCGCAGCCTCCGGCAAAACAGCTTCAAGGGGTTTTTTGTTTTCTTTTTCCGGCTTACCGGCGGTTTCTTCAACCTTTCGATTAGCCTGTGCAATAATTCTGGCGGCTTCGTCCTCAGCCTCTGCCTGTGCCTTCTTTTGAATGGCATCGGTTATTCTTTCGGCACTTACCACCGCCGTCTTTAGAATTGAACGAATCGAAGCCGGGACAGATTCCTCCCGTTGTTTTAACAAGTCAGTAACAAAGCTAACTACTTGCCGTTCGTCCAGGCCATCGCTGACGATATCAAAGTCCTTGCCCCACAATTGCTTTTTCTTCGGGTCCTTCGTCGCCGACTGGCGGCCAAATCGTTTGAACATCAGGACCAATCTCCTGTTATCCCGAGTATTACTCGCACCCACGATTTACATAAATTGCATTTTGCTAACTGACATAAACTAAATATATTTCAAGTGTAGTTCGTGAATCGTCAAATGTCAATCTGAAATAGCCCCCGACACCCATATTAATCCACTTAAACACTCCTTGCCCAATCGTGGGATTGCCTGTTCGCCAGTGGCCACCAAATTACCTGACAGTTCTTCGTCATGATTAGTTAAAGGACAGCCGTTACCATCTTCACAAAAATATTTAATCCATTGCTTCCAGAGATAATTTGAAAAGCTCGCCTTTTTACGCTATATAATATAAGGGCATTATGCCAACTCTGGGGAAAGAAAGGACCGGCACTTGGCAAAAAAGAAACCGGAAAAACCGCAGCGCGTATTTACCAGGCACCAGACATCCCACTATCAACAGCAGAAGAAAAGGCAACGCATTATTCTCAGTCTGGGAATTATTATCATTACGGCCGTTATTCTGATTATGGGAGTGGGTTGGTTTGCTAGCGAATATCAACCGATGCATGAGAAAGCGATTACCGTTAATGACACCGAGTTTAACATGCAGTACTACGTGGACATGCTAAAATTACAGGGCCAAGACCAACCCGCCGAATACATTCAATACCTCGCTGATAATACCATATTAACTATTGAGCAGAACGAACTAATCAGGCAGGAAGCCTTGAAACTGGGCATCAGTGTCAGTGATGATGAAATAGAGGCCGAGCTGAAGACCCATGAACCCCCCTATAATGACGCCCATAAAGACTTGGTGGGGGGGCAATTACTGGTTAAAAGGTTACTGGACGGATATTTTGATAACCAGGTACCAACCAATGCGGAACAAGTCTACGTAATGGCGATGTTGTTGGAGAGCGAAGCACAGGCCGATGAGATAAGCGCCAGATTGGAAAATAGCGACAACTTTACCGACCTGGCCAGAGAGTTCTCTCTGGACTATTTTTCTAGCCTGAGCGGGGGTGACTACGGCTGGCACACTAAAGATATCCTCAGTGGGCTACTACCTGACCACATTGTAGACTACGCCTTTGCCGCTACTGCCGGCGCTTTAAGCCGTCCGATTTACGATGAGGAAACAGAAAAGGGACTGGGCTACTGGTTGGTAAAAGTTTTGGACACGAATGTTGAGGAGGAAGAAGCCCACGTACTATTAATGCTGCTGGGCAGCGAAGAGGCAGCCTTGAATGCCAGCGGCAGGCTGAATGCCGGTGAAAACTTTGCCGCCGTGGCGGGAGATTTCACCCAACTGAAAGGGGTTGAGGAAAATAAGGGGGAATATCTGTTGGCCCCGGGCATGAGAAGTCCCACCCTCGACGAGTATATTTTCGACCCGGCAGTACCCCTGCAAACATTGAGTGAACCAATCAGAGATGAAGGCGTGGTCACTAAAGAAGGCTACTGGCTGGTAAAGATAACCGGGAGAGAAATGGACCGACCGCTCGAAGAGGATGACCGGAATTTATTAAAGTCAAAGGCTTTCAATGAGTGGTTTTCGGCGCTCTGGGACGACCCGGACAACCAGATAAACCATAGTTATCTCAACGAAGATAATAAAGAATGGGCAATCAAACAAGTGGTAAAATCTGGAATATAACCGAGGTGTTTTAAACCATGACGAAGCAGAGTATAGGCATCGGTTTACTGGGACTGGGCATTATCGCCGGACAGGTAGCCAAAGTTTTGCTGGAAAAAGCCGATTTATTAGCCGAGCAAGTCGGCTGCCCGGTTATCCTGCGGAAAATAAAAGTATTACCGGTTGACCTGGAAAAAGAGCCGGCACGCCGATTACCCCCGGAACTTTTGACCACGGATGAGGACCAGTTTTTCGCCGACCCGGCAATAGACATCGTCGTGGAAGCCATCGGCGGAGAGAATCCGGCTTTAGCGTACTTGCAGAGAGCCATATCAGGCGGTAAACACCTGGTCACTTCCAACAAGGAAGTCATCGCCAAACACGGCGCCGCCCTGAAAACCCTGGCCCAGCAACACGGCGTCGGGTTACGCTACGAAGGGAGCGTCGGTGGTGGCATCCCCTTGATTGCTCCCTTTAAGTATGACCTGGTCGCCAATGATATAAAAGGTATTTTCGCCATCATCAACGGGACGACAAACTATATTCTGACCCGCATGGGCCGGGAAGGTATCGATTTTCCCTCCGCCCTTAAAAGCGCCCAGGAACTGGGCTATGCCGAGGCTAATCCCGAAAATGACATTGAAGGCATCGACGCTAGCTATAAGCTGGCCATTCTTTCCTCGCTGGCTTTTCAGACTGATGTCAGGCCGGAAGACATTTACCGCGAAGGGATTTCCCGAATCAGCCGCCGTGATTTCCAGTACGCCCAAGAGCTGGGATATGCCATAAAGCTGCTGGCCATTGCCAAACAGATTGATGATGCCATCGAAGTACGGGTTCACCCGGCTCTGATTCCGGAAGATTCATTCCTGGCTAAGGTCGACGGTGTTTATAACGCGATTCTGGTCGAAGGCGATTTAGTGGGCAAGGTGCTTTTCTTCGGAGAGGGTGCCGGCGCCCTGGCCACCAGCAGCGCCGTAATCGCTGACGTCATCTCGTCGGCGCGGGACATTGTCCTTGGTATCAGTGATCGAGCCACCGTCAAATTAGACTCCGGGAAGAAAATAATACCGATGGCTGAAATTGAAACTCAGTACTACCTGAGGATAAACGTCGCCGACCAGCCCGGGGTCCTGGCCCGGATTTCGAAGGTTTTCGGCGACCATCTTATCAGCATTTCCTCGGTTATCCAAAAAAAGGTTGATGAGGAGACGCAGACGGCGGAAGTGGTTATTATGACCCATCCCGCCCGGGAAAAGGCGATGCAGCAAACGCTGCAAAAACTCGGGCAGCTGGATGTGGTTAAGGAGATAAGCAATTTCATTCGGGTGGAAACGGATTAGACGGCATGATGCTGACGACCGGGATTTTAACCAAATATAAGGACTTCCTTCCGATTACCCCCCATTACCCCCTCTTTACACTTGGTGAGGGAGATACGCCCCTGGTCAAATGTGACCGAGTAGCCACCGAATTAGGCTGCGGAGAACTATTTCTAAAGCTGGAGGGGTGTAATCCTACCGGCTCATTCAAGGATAGGGGCATGGTAGTCGCCGTCGCCAAGGCCATGGAAGCCGGCAGTAAAGCCATAATTTGCGCCTCCACCGGTAATACCAGCGCCTCGGCCGCCGCTTACGCCGCCTATTGTGGTCTTACCGCCCTTATTATCGTACCGGGGGGCCAGATTGCCCCCGGGAAACTGGCCCAGGCGATTATTTACGGGTCCAGGATAATCTCCATTGACGGCAATTTCGACCAGGCTTTAAATATCGTGCTCGCCCTGGCCGAGAAACACCCGGTAACTCTGGTAAATTCCCTTAATCCTTACCGGATTGAGGGACAAAAAACGGCCGCCTTTGAAATTGTCGAGGTTCTGGGGGATGCTCCGGACTATCACTTTATACCGGTGGGCAATGCCGGTAATATTACCGCCTACTGGCAGGGGTATCAAGAGTGCCGGCAGGCGGGCAAGGCAAAAAAGAAACCCCGCATGATGGGCTTCCAGGCCGAAGGCGCCGCCCCCATCGTACGAGGCCGGACGATAGCGGCTCCGGAAACGATTGCCTCCGCGATACGAATCGGGAATCCGGCCGGCTGGCAAAAGGCGGTGGCCGCCCGCGACGAATCGGGTGGCCTCATTGATATGGTAACTGACGATGAAATCCTCTCCGCCCAGAGGCTGGCAGCCACCAGCGCCGGCGTCTTTGGCGAACCGGCTTCGGCGGCTTCCCTGGCCGGCCTGATAAAACTCACCCGGCAGGGGATGGATTTCTCCGGTAAAACCGTGGTTTGCGTCGTCACCGGCACCGGCTTAAAGGATACCGACATTGCTTTAAAGAACGCACCACCCTTCCTGGAGCTGGCCGCCGATATCACCACGGTGGAAAAAGCGCTGGGTTGGAGCTAGGGGCGCGCTCAAGTCGTGCCCCCGGACTGAGGAGGAGCCGCATGTTAGACCAGGCCAGGATTCAAGAAGCAATCACCGCCATTATTGAAGCTATTGGGGAAGACCCTGAGCGGGAGAGTCTGGCCGGGACTCCGGAGCGGGTGGCTGAGATGTACACCGAGCTTTTTGCCGGTATAGGCAAAGACCCCAGCGAAGAGCTATCGGTCGGTTTTGAGCTTGGACACCGGGAAATGGTCATCCTGAGGGATATTCCTTTTTACTCAATGTGCGAGCACCACCTGTTGCCGTTCTACGGCGTCGCCCACATCGGTTACATTCCCAACGAAGAAGGCCGCATCGTTGGTATCAGCAAACTGGCCCGGGTAGTTGAAATCGTCGCCAAGCGACCGCAGCTCCAGGAAAGAATGACTACCGAGATTGCGGAAGCGATTGTTAATGGCATTAAACCGGCCGGAGTGGCCGTGGTAATTCAGGCGGAGCACATGTGCATGATTATGCGCGGTATCAAGAAACCGGGTAGTAACGTCATTACTTCGGCCCTTCGAGGTATATTCAGCCGCCGCGCCGCCAGCCGGGCCGAGTTCTTCTCGCTGATACAGAACAAGTAACAGGCTCGCCGAAGCCTGGGATTACAAAGCGGAAAGCTAAATTGTGGTAGAATCCCATCGGTGGGGACGTAGTTCAGCGGGAGAACAGTCGATTGAGAGTCGAAAAGTCACGGGTTCGAATCCCGTCGTCTCCACCGTATTGACAAACCTCTTGACAAAATTGTTGACACAACAGTTGACAAACGACTACAAATGTGTATATTATTATACTGACTGTCAATCGACTTAAAACTCGAACTCGTTACGTCACAAGGGGACCGGTGAAAACCGGTCTCTTTGTATTTCCGAAGCTATTTCAAATTCTCTTGAGGCTATTCCTTCGGGACTTCATTCCCCCAGGGTCGGCCTTTTATCTGCCCACGGTGCGGCCAGTTCGTAGGCGGCCGCCGCCCTCAACACCGTATCTTCCGCCAGGTAACGCCC